>PFSX01000028.1:30692-34274 GCA_002789275.1 Candidatus Huberarchaeum crystalense
CATAAAGCAAACAATCTTTTAAAAGAAGATAAAAAAGAAACCCAAAAAAAAAACATCAGAGCCGATAAAAATACAATCGTAACAAAATAGACTTCTTAAATATGAAAAAGAAGATGGTAAGGCAGAAAGCTTTTGTAATAATGGTTTGGGGATATTAGGGATATATAAAACTCAGATTGAAAGTATAGAAGAAATAAAATATAAATTAGATATAATAATATCGCCTTTTCTTGAAAATAAAGAAAATACCTACAACACCTCACTTTTTACACAGACAATAATAAAACCAAAAGAAAATCTTGATCTTATTCTAATTGAATATTTAGAGATTTATTCTGACTTTGGAAAAGTTATAGAAAGAAATAGGCGATCTATAAAGAAGACACATACACAATTAAAGTATTCCTTAGGTATAGAAAAAACTAAATTTGAAAGTAGAAAAAAGGATGTAAACAAATCATTGGTAAAAAGTATAGAGATAATCAGCAGAGAAGCTATAAATACTACTTATATAACTGTCCTTGATAAAGAAATAGATGATCAAATCAAGGTTATAGGGGAGGTGATAGAAGACAAGGCAAAGATAGATGAAAAAATAATAAGACGCCTTATTATTATGGCGGAAATAGCGGGAGATGTGTTGAAATTATTATATATTGTGAAAGAGGAGACAAATAAATTAGGTAACCAAGAAGGAGTAACAGATAGTATTGAATATTGGAATGATAATAAAAAATCTATTTTAGGTAAATATAAAGAGTTAGATAATATTTGGACAGAAGAAAGAGATATATGTTTAGATGAATTAAACAAAATAGATATTACTTTAAACACCAGGTGCAAGAAATGGAAGGGCTATGTAGAATCGACAAAAAAAGAGATGGGCGGGGTGAGTGGAAAGCTAAAAGAAAATTTAAGTACATTTATTAAATCTTTGGATGAGAAGAAGAAATAATAATATTTTTATATTTGTTTGTTTTGGGGGGTTTTGATTTTTGAAAAGGGTTTTAATTGTCAAATCATACCAAGAAAAAATAAAGCATATTTGTTTTTTACAAAGGCAAGATAATAATATATTGTTAAATTGATAAACAAATACAAATACACACGATTTAATAAATGTTTTGTTTAATTTTGTTTAATTGACTAGCTAAGCGGGCTTCCTTGCTTAAATCCTAAAAGAAATGCAATAAGTATAGATAAAACAACTAAAACAGCAAATGCAGTTATATCTTGATTTACCCATATTTCCCAATATTTTACTATTGGAACTTCTGCGAACATGTTGACAACAGTATTTCCTTCAACCATATATTATTTAATAAAGTATTTAAAAACAAACTACTCATATTGTCAAGTGCAAGAATATACATATAAATAGAAGCACAAGATCAAAAAGATTGACTATTTTTGGCTGTTTGAAAAATTCTTGGCTGGCTTTTACACCTTTTGCAATGCTTTTGTTTGCTTGTTTATAAACCCCATATTCTTGTAGTAATATAAATATTCCAACCAGCGAGAGCAAAGCAATTAGAATTAAAGGAGTATTTAATTTAAAAAGAACAACTGCGAGTCCGATTATTCCAAAACCAGTTATTATGACTCCTAAGGTTGTTGTTTTTTTTACTCCAAATGCGACTGCTGTTGTTTTTATTCCTTGCTTTTTGTCTTCAAAATAATCATCTATGTTGTTGATTAAGGAGACACCTGTTCGAAAAAGTGAATAGAATATTAACAAAGCAACAAAACCCCAAACAATATTTTCAACCAAAGCAAAATATACAAACATTGGCGGTAAAATATACACTGAAAGAGACAAAGACACTACATGCAAAATCCCGCGCCCTTTAAATCTCAATGGCTCTACTGAGTAACCGAGCATAAAAAAGCCAGCAATTCCTCCTAAAATCCACACAACAAAATTAGAACCAAAAAGCACAACAGCACCTGCTGCTATAAAAATAAATTCTGCAACAATTAAGAGTTTTAGAAATTTTATTTTCGAAACAGCATCAGAGATGCTTTTTTTTCTTAAATTTGAAATATCTGATTTTGCATCACTATAACTGTTTATCGCGTTTCCAAACGCAAAAACAAGTAAAACAAAACCGATCACAGCCAGCGAATTTTGCAAAGGTGGGGCTGCCAAAATCACAGGAAATAAAAGAATCACAAAATAAGCAATTAAAAATTCAACTCGATGTATTTTTTTTAAAGATTGCAGCATATTTTGTTTGAAAAATATTTTTTAGTTGTAAAAAATAGTGCAAAAAACAACCACAACAGTTTTATTTATAGTGTGTTTAAAATGTTTGATAATCTAACACAAAAAAGATATGGTTAAATTACGAAGAAATAAGACTACGCGCACTTTAAAACGTGCATACACAAGAACTGCGCGCAAAGTGGCAGGAAAGTCTTATATTAAAAAAGTTCCAGCTACACAAGTGCATAGATATGAGTTTGGTGATTTAAAAGGCGAAAAAGAATGCACAAAAATTGTTTTGTATGTGCGCGATCCGTGCGTGATTAGAACAAATTCAATAGAAGCAGCGAGAAAGGTTATTGTAGGTTTTTTTGACAAAGTATTTTTGTCTGAAAAAAATAAAGCACATTATATAAAAATTTTGAGATATGCTCACCATATTGTTAGACAGCATATTTTCGCAAGTGGTGCTGGTGCTGATAGGATTTCGCAGGGTATGAGCCATTCTTTTGGAAAGTCAGGCTGTGTTGCTATTAGATTTAAGTCCAAAAACAAGCCACTGATTGCAATATGGATATCTGCTACACCAATCCAAGAAGAAAAAATTATAAAAGCTATTAAATGCGTGCGAAAAAAAATTGGCGCGCAAACATATGTGCAAGTTGAGCGTGGATTATTTAAAATTGGAGATATACGATGATATTTATAAACCAAATTTTTTATGATATTTTCACTAATGCGCGCATTTTTGTAGAGATATTTTAATGAATCTGAAAACCAAAGAGCGAATATTTGCTGTTGCATTGATTCTGACAGGTGTTTTGTTGGGCTTGTTTGCTTACAATTATTTTTTATTACCACAAAATGCAACGCATAATTATGGAAATATTTCTGTTTCTGTAATTAATGACAGAGATTATTTTGAATCTGTACACGCGCTTTTAGAGAGTGCAAATTCAAGTATTTATTTAATTATGTTTATGGCTAAATATTATCCAACAAACCCACAGGCAAAGTCAAATAAGTTGTATGAAGACCTAATTCGAGCAAAAAACCGAGGGGTAGATGTGCAGGTTGTTTTAGAAGGAGGTGGTGATGGTTTTTATAAATCAATCAAAGAAGGCAATACATTAACATTTAATTATTTAAAAAAAAATGGAATTGATGTAAAGTTTGATTGCCCGAAACAAACGACACACGCAAAACTGTTTGTAGTGGATAGTAGTTGCGTTGTGGTTGGCTCAACAAATTTTGGTATAAGTTCAATAGATAGTAATCACGAGATAAATATAATTGTATGCTCATCAGCAGTAGCAGCAACATTTCAAGATTATTTTTTTAGTGTTAAGAATCAGTGTTAAATTTTATTATTTTAT
>PFSX01000053.1 GCA_002789275.1 Candidatus Huberarchaeum crystalense
CTGTAATTTTCTCAAATAAAGGCTTATTTTCACCACTTTCTAATCTTTTTATTGCATTTGGAATTATTGGTGAAATTAGCTTAGATATAATCTGTATTTTTATGTATAGTTCTTTCAAAACTTCTTTGTTTTTTGCTTCGCGCAAACTACCTTCTTTTTTACTCTGCGTAAATTTATCATTACTATCACCGCTTTTCCAAGGAGCTTTATCTTGCATGAATTTATTTGCTTCAGCACATTCGTTTAAAATATCTTTTAAAACTTTGCTAAGAAGCAGCTCATTATCAAGATTGTTTTTAATTTTTTCATATAAAGTGCTTTTTTCAATATTTACCTGAGGCAAATCAATTATATTTTTGGTTTTTATCAATGTTTTAACGCGATGAACTAAATTTCCGAAATTGTCAATAAGTTCTTTATTTATAATGCGCTGGAAATCTTCCCAGGAAAATAAGGTGTCTGTCTTTTCAGGCAATTTATAAATAAGATAAAACCTCCAATAGTCTGCAGGAAAGGTCTCTAATGCAACTTCATTATTCAATCCAACACCCCTACTCTTTGAAAATTTTGTTTTCCCTCCTAATAAAAAAGCATAGCCCTTTAATTTGTTGACAAGATTGTAATTTTCATCTGCTCCTTTTAAGATACAAGGAAAGAAA
Organism: Candidatus Huberarchaeum crystalense; assembly: GCA_002789275.1. Lineage (GTDB taxonomy): Archaea > Huberarchaeota > Huberarchaeia > Huberarchaeales > Huberarchaeaceae > Huberarchaeum > Huberarchaeum crystalense. Next base: position 660 of record PFSX01000053.1, read on the forward strand.
ATAGAGTGAAAAAAAATATTATCCTTCCCTAAAAACTGCACAAGCTTAACCTTGTCGGTTTTCCACCAATTTTCCAGTTTTTCACCACTAATATCACACCAATCTTTAGTAATTCCAACATATCCTATTGGTGCATCAAACCAAACATAAAAAACTTGCTCTTCAAAACCTTGTTTAGGAATATGAAATCCCCAATTAGTTCCTGATCGCGATATTGCGCGCGCTTTTAGTCCTTTGTTCAAATACCCTTTTGTAACTGCAAGGGGAAATGAATCCATTTTATTTGAATTAAGCCACACATCTAATTTTTTATGAGCCCAAATTTTTGGCAAGTCAAGATATAGATTTTTTAGTTTCTTTCTTGTAATGTTTTTTCTGCCGCAATGGATACAAATAGGATTTAAGATTTCGTTTGTATCTAATATTTTTGTACAATCATCACACTGATCTCCTCGCGCCAAACCTCCACAATGCGCGCACTTACCTTCAACCCATCTATCTGCAAGATATAGTTTGCAATCTTCGCAATAAAACATTTCGCTATTTTTTTCAAAAATATAACCATTTTTATCTAATTTTTTAAAAATTTCATAAGTTATTTTTTTATTATTTTCACTGTTAGTAATTCCATAATAAGTAAATTCAAGTCCAAAACATTCAAGGATTTTTTTATTTTTTTCATGCATATCATAAACATAATCTGCTGTTGGAATTCCTGCTTTTTTTGCAGAAACTTCAAACATTGTTCCGTGACTATCACTGCCACAAATAAAGATTACATCTCTATTTAAAAGTTTCATATATTTATAATATACATCTGCCGGTAGTAAGGATCCAACGAGATTTCCTATATGTAAGATTCCGTGTATATAAGGAAGTGCAGAAGTTATTAATATCTTTTTATTATACATATGTTTTTGTTTTTCTAAAATTAAAACAGATTATGGTCGAATATACAAAAAAGAAAAGTGAAGACATTTTGTTTCCCGGCAGATTTAGCATTTTGACAAAAATCCACGAAGGCATTATCAGGAACATACTAAACAGGTATGCGC
>PFSX01000033.1 GCA_002789275.1 Candidatus Huberarchaeum crystalense
AAGTAAATCATCTTCGACTTCTTCAAGATCAATACTATCAATATATTCGTTCAACTGATCCATATAATCCTCATTGAATTTCATCCATTTTCCGTGCGTTAGAAGAACATTGATTAGTCCTGGATAAACTGAACCAGTAGGCTAAGGAAAATTAATCAGTTATATTTTTACAATAACATAATGATTTGTTATCATTTGTAAAATTGTAAAAATTAACTTAAAACAATTATGTCTAATCAAAACAAACAATTAAATAGTTCAGCTAAAAAAAGAAAAGGCTATAGTCCTCAATTTAAATTTGATAGAGCGATAGAAATAATTAAAAGTAATACAATATCAGAAGTGTCAAGAAAGTATGGTGTTAATGTCAATGTCCTGTCTCATTGGAAAACACAATTATTAGAAAGAGGCAGTCATATATTTGAAATGGCTCCTGATCAAGAAAACAAAGAGTTAAAAAGTAAAATAACCAGATTAGAACAAATGGTCGGGAAAAAGGAGATAGAATTAAATTTGATAAAAAATTTTTCAGATTTTTATCAATCCCAAAACACGTCATAATAGAATTTGTTAGAGAGCAGATTAATTTGAAACTATTTTCTATTAACAGGATTTGTAAATTATGCGGTATATCTAAAACTACTTATTCTAACTATAAACATCCAGATGAAAGATTTGAGAATAAATATAACCACATAAAAACAAAAATTCAGAAAATAATCAAAGATAATAGTTTTTACGGGATTAAACGAATAAAAAGAGCTCTTGATGATAATTACAATATTCACATCGGAAGAGATGCTCTTGAAAGGCTTCTAAGGTTATGGGGGTTGCAATTAAGGCGAAAAATCAGAAAATCAAAAATTAGTTTAATCAAAAAAATTTTAATATTTTTGTCTAATAGGACTAACTTATTAATCAGAACAGTCATAACAAAACCATTTCAGGTCATTACTAGCGATATTACAGAAATATATTACAATAATGGTAAAAACAAAGCATATCTCGCAATTCACAAAGACGTGTTTGGGCAAATGGTTTATGGATTTAATTTAAAAGAAAATATGGATGCTAATTTAATTATTGATTGTTTTGAACAAGCTAAAAAGAATATTATAAAATTAATTAAAACAATTCCTAATAATTTACTTTGCCATTCAGATCAAGGATCGCAATATACCAGTTATGAGTATGTTGATAAAGTTTTAAAGAGCAAAATTATATTATCATATTCTACACCTGGAACGCCAACTGAAAATCCAGGGCAAGAATCGTTCTTTGGCAGATTGAAAGATGAATGCAGGGCTGAAATTAATGAAATTATCAATTTTAAACAGTTGCAAAAATTTATCAAAAGTAAAATAAATTATTACAACAATAAAAGAATACACACAAGCATTAATTATCAAACACCTGCTAAATTTACTAATAATTTTATTAAAAACTTTTCTTTAACTAACAACAAAAAATGGTTCAGTTTTTCCAGGACTTGACAAAGAAAACTTTTTTGCTGGGTTGCGAGTGGTAGCGAGCGACAGCGGGCTGGCTT
>PFSX01000034.1 GCA_002789275.1 Candidatus Huberarchaeum crystalense
GTGCGGTTTCTTTGCTGAATTAATTGATCAGATGAATTGCATGTTGTTATGTTGTACCATTCACTCCATGATGTGTTTGTCATGTTCGGAGTGCAGAAATCACAGAATGTGTAATTTGTCTTTGCAAATGTCTGATTTTCCACTATATTACAAAAGTTGCTGTCATATTGCGTTCTTGTGTAATTGTGCTCAATTAGATTACTACACAAACAAGCTGAACTTGAAATTAAGGTCCAACTTGTGTTTGTTAAATTGACAACACAAGCAAGACACTCGCCATTCAAACAACCATATTTACAAACTTGCAATTTTTGTTCTTCAAAATCTGTTGCAGACAAGCTCACACAATGAGCGGTGTTTTCACTTTCAGTACATTGCTGGCCTGCAAAGCAAGTTCTATTTTGATAAATATTATTATTTTTGCAGTAATTTGCGCCCCAGTTATTGCAATAAGGTCCTTGACAAGTTTTGTTTAAAGTTTCCTGTGTTTCGCAAGAGTTAAACCAATAAATAACATTTTCAATGCATTTTTGCGATGAGTGAGGAATGCAAACACATCCACCTCGGGATTTGTCACAAACTTGTCCTGCGCTGCATAAAGAGTTATTTTCTGTGTTAATGCAAGAACCCATACTTTCATTGCAAATATCAACTGTGCAGTCAATGTTATCTGAGCAGTCTCTTTGTGTTCCTGTACATATTCCTTCACTGTTGCAAGTATCATTTATTGTGCAGAATAAGCCATCATTGCATGTTGTTCCTGCTGGTTTTGGATTTGCTTGACATCGCCATATTGTTTGGTTGCAAATTCCTGTGTTGCAAGAGTTACTCATAGATATACAATCACTATCAGAAACACATTCTCCTATTTGTACACAAGAATCTGAGGTTTCATTGCATATATAACCTTCACTACATACAGGAGTATTATTTGCTTGACATCCTTTTGTTGAATCGCATGTTTCTTGGCCATTGCAAAATAAACCATCATCGCAACGAATAATTGTTGTTTGGGGAGCTCCTGTTGTGCAAAAACAAGCTGATAAGGAAGCATCAACTTCAAGTATGAGTTGTGGATTTGTTTCACTAATTAAAATATTTGCAGCCCTGCAAGCGGGAAATGTGGGGGTAATTATACTTGTAAAGTTAGTTCCAGAGCAACTATTTTCTGTTTGTGCAGAATCACATTGGAGTTGCGAGCAGTTTTGAATTTTAACATAAGTTAAACAGCCCTTGTTGTCTGCTTGACATTCCAAAATTATTGGTTGTCCATTTTCAAGTCCACATGCTTTTGTTCCTTTATCAGCACACTCATTTTGGCAAAAACCAAGGCAGCTATTGTCCCATTTATAAAATATGCTTTCTGTTGCGTTGTCAAGATGAACTTGGTCTGGATTGTTTTCTGGATCTTGTGGCCACAACTTTATAACATATTTCCAAGTTCCAATTTCATTAAAATCAACAATACTATTATTTTGATAATTTGGATTTTCACTATTATATATCAAAAAATCAGCATTTTGACTTGTAAAAGATTTGCAAACAACATTTGAGTTAACATTTTCAATAATTTGGGATTGAATATCTATTTTTGCAGATAGGTTATTTGGAGAATATAAAGTAAGACCTATACTAAACCAATCTTGCCCTATTCCAGTATTTCTTATGCAAATCTGAATTTCAGGAGATATACCCTTACAAATAGAAATAGCGGGAGTAATTGCTATTGATTCAATTTTAGCAGAAATACATCTTTCGTCAATTTCACCATTACAGTTATTATCTAAATTGTCGCCGCAAATCTCTGTTTCATTATACTTAGATCCATAATCACAAATACCCCATACTCCTTGTGTGCATGTTTGTTGTGCTCCTGCGCAAACTCCTTGTTGTAGTGGGCAATTTTGTGTTTGTCCTGTTGTGCAGTTGCATAGTGTGCACGCATTTTCTTGGCAGATGTCATTTATGCCATCGCAGTTTGTGTCACAGTTGTTGAGTGTTGTTATGCAATTTGACCATTTTCCTACTGTGCATGTTTGTGTTCCTATGCAATTGTTTGGTGCTGTGCATATTTGAGCTAGGTTTTCATCTATTTGACCATTGCAGTTGTCATCTACCCCATTGCAGATTTCTGTTGCTCCTGGATGAATGCTTGCATTGTTATCATCGCAATCGTTTCCATCATAAGTGCATCCGCTTGTTGTGTTACAATTTGGACAAACACCATAACCATCGCCATCAGCATCAATGCAATTATCAACACAAACTCCGTTGACAAAGATTTGATTATTTGGGCATCCACAATCAGCAGGGCAAGTTAAAGTTGTCTCATCACTACTACAAATACTATCTCCACAAACACTTTGAATTGTAAAAGTTGTGCTGGCTGTTCTTGTTTGCGGAGTTAAACAAGCAGAATCAATAGGTAAAGTCACAATTTCTGCTGTGTAAGTTCCTGGAGCAGCAGTTGAAGGGATAACATAATTAAATGAGATTGTTAGGTTAGTGTCTTGGTAAATTGGTGATGTTGTTGTTTGATTTGTGTAAATAATGTTGCCTGTTGAATTTTTAATGTTTAGGGTTACATTGACTGGTGCTGAGTAATATGAAAAAAGTTCTGGTGGTTCTGGATAACGGGGGGTTGTGTCTGTGCGCGCGCTTTTAATAGTTGCATTTATTTGAATCGATTGTCCTATTGATGGACTTGTGTTTGAAAGAATTATATAATTATTTTGAATAGGAGATGCGCAAGTATCAAAAGTTTTGTAAAAAGTTCCATTAACATTACCAACATATTGTTCTTTATAATATTCTTTAAATAAAATAGGGGTTGTAGTATATGTTCCATCTGTTCTATTTTTTCCATTTATTCCTAGAGGTAAATAACCTTCTTTTATAAGATAAACTGCATAACCATAAGGTATATTATTAAATGAATAGTTTATTTGAAAACCGTTATTTATATTTCTATCTAGTAGCTTATTACCAAGAACACTACAATTTATATTTGAACAGTTATAAACAATAATTGTCACATTATTTATTGATTGATTTGTGTTAGCATCAATAAAATAATTTGTAGTATTGTAATATGCACTTGCTGCCTGTGAAAAAAAAGCTAAAACTAACAAGCAAGCCACAAAAAGCACGAAATTTTTTAAAAATTTTTCTTCAGCCATTTTTACTTTTATAGTGTTATCCCTCCTTCTCTATTTGAATTATTTATATCTACGTTGTTTTTATCTGGAGGTCCCTGATACCCTGTTGTTTCATTTCCAAACCCTGTATTGTCTAGTGTTATCCCTCCTTCTCTATTTGAATTATTTATATCTACGTTGTTTTTATCTGGAGGTCCCTGATACCCTGTTGTTTCATTTCCAAACTCTGTATTGTCTAGTGTTATCTTGTCCGGTGTTTTGTCTGGGTCTGTTTTACAACTACCACTGCTATAACAATAAGTAAGTGGCGGTATGCCACCATATTCTTCTATAACAGGAGAAAAAACTAAGGTGTTACCACCTTCTTTATCTTTTGTTTCTATCCCATCAGGAAATCCCAACATAGGTTCTGTAGGTACTAAATATCCCTGCTCAAAAGTAAGTATACTTTTTTTATCATTCTTAACATAAGCTATAGTTTTTTTACCCTTCTTTATATCAGTAAAAGAAACCAAGTATCCTGTTATATTTTTATTATTAGGTCCTACCCATGTTTCTTCTGTTACATTAAATCCACTCTTTATTAAATCTTCAATAGAAATAATATTAGAGGTACCATTGTTAGAAATATTATATATAGTATTATTATTAGTATCTCCACTATAATTTTGAGAAACATTATTAAGTTGAGATATATTATTGTTAGAAGTAATAGACACATCATTATAATCAGTACCTTTAATATAACTCTGAGAAATATTAATATGTCCAAACCCCTTAATAATATCTGTTATGTCTGCTAGTATATAACCCCGCTCTATTACCTTATCAAAAATTTTATAACTCCTAGAATCGTTAGAATCTAATCTATTTTCATTATATTCATTTGTAAGGTTATTATCTTTTAAATATTTATTAAGATCCCCTTCAATTTGTTCTAAATCTGTTAGTTTATGTTTAAGCGTTTTACTTAGATCGCCCAGTTTTTTTAGAGTGTAAGTTTTTTCTCCTATATTTATTTCAGAACCATTACATTCTTTTATTATTTCCTCAAGATATTGTTGGGTTTCTGACGCGGTTTCTAATGTTTCATTAATATTATAGGTACAATATGTTATTTTACTCATGTTATCATCACCCACGTCTTTATCAACTCCACCCAAACACCCACTCAAAGCACCAACACCAACAACACCAACACCAACAAGTCCTGCCAGAATAGTAGATATTTTATTTTTTTGTCCATCTTTTATGCCCTTCTCTAACTTTCGTTCTTTTTCTGTTTGTGTGTTGTAATTATTTCCCATTCTTATTTTGTTTTCCTTTATTTGTGTGAAAGTTTGCTTTGCAAACTTTATAAATCTTCTGCTTCGCAGAAAATTTAATATAGAAAAGTAAAAACTTTCTATAATATATTTATGTAAGGGTATTTAAAAACCCCCTGTTTGGAGAAGTCAAATGCTGGCACTGTTGTTGTTTTTGCCAACTAAATGTTGTTATAAAATAACAACTTATATCGTGAGAAAGGACACCTTAATAGTGTTTTTATGCTTTTTTAATAAATTACGCTATTAGTTATATTTTTATCATTAGATCCTTCCTATATTTTTTCTGTTACTTCAAATCCACTACTATTTAAATGTTAGTAAAAGTAATATTGGGGGGGGTATCCCCATTAGGAATAGTAGGCAGGGTATTATTATTATCTTTAATACAACTCGGAAAAACATTTTTAGGTCCAAACTTTTTATTAATAGTTGTTATATCTTCTAGTATTCTATCTGTATTATTACAATACAATATATACCTATCAAAAAAGTCAATATCCTTATCACCTAACTTACCTTCATTATATCCCTTATAAATGCCTTTCTCCCTTAAATATTCAATAAAATTCTTATTAGCTTGTTCTAAATCTCTTATTTTACTTTTAAGAGTATCACTTGTATTTTCCAGTTCTCCTAAAGTGTAATTATTCTTTCCTATATCTATTTTAGTAGAACCATCACATTTTTCTATTATAGTACCAAAGTATTGTATGGTTTTTGACGCGGTTTCTAATGTTTCATTAATATTATAGGTACAATATGTTATTTTACTCATGTTATCATCACCCACGTCTTTATCTACACCACCCAATAAACCCCCACTCAAAGCAACAACACCAAGTCCGGCTAGAATAGCAGCAGCTTTATATTTGTCCCCAACAACAGAATACTCCTGTTTTGCTATTGTTATAATAAATTTAAATGCTTCTTTGATTGTAGGTTCCTTTCGTTTTTCTTTTCTTAATCCTTCGTATTTTTCAATTTTCATTATTATTGTTTTGTTTTCCTTTATTTGTGTGAAAGTTTGCGTTGCAAACTTTATAAATCTTCTGCTTCGCAGAAAATTTAATATAGAAAAGTAAAAACTCTTCTATGATGTCTTTTATCAAGGTAGTTAAAAAAGGGTTGCACTTTGTAGAAGTATATAGCGATTTTTGGGCATAAAAACCCCAAAAACAAGCATTTTTAATAAATTACGCTATCAGTTATATTTAAAAACAATCTATCTTTTTAACAAAACACCGAGCTCTTTATTTGTTTTTTCCAAAAAACTTGCTCAAAAACAACATATTTTAGTAAGTTTTCACTATACAGCAAACCTTTTTGCTCACTACTTTATTTGTTGGTTATCAATCTTTAATTTTATCTGCTCTAATTGGCGCTTGATTATTTCAAGGTTTATAGAAATTGTGCCAAACTCTACTTTTAACTGCTCATATTTAATGTTTTGACCTTGGATTTGGTCGAGAATTTGATTGATTCGTTGCTGAATCAGGTCATGAGAGCTTTGTCCTTGCTGAGAATATTGTGTTTGTTGTGGAGCATATCCTGAAAATCCTGTTGGTGTTTGTCCTTTGGTCATAAAACCAGAAGGAGTGTTTGAAACAGCAGAAGAAAATGGAGTTGTGCTTGTTGAAGAAGGAGAAGGAAAATTGTTTGTGGATAATGATTCTGGTGGTTGAAGGTTTAAATTAGAAAATGAACTAGATAAAGAAGCAGAACCATCATTCTTATCTTTGTCTAAATCTTCAAGCTCTTTCAGTATATCATCATCTTTTTTTTTCCCAAAAGGCAAGTTAAATCCAAAAGACATAACTCCCCCTAATAATTATAAGTAATCTTTTTAATTTTTCCATAATATATTTATATATTTAATAAATATTAATTACGTTGTTTGTGAAAAATAGGCAATTATAAGAGAGTTTGCGCGCGCTTTTATTAAAAAAATATGGGCCTAAAGTTAGTTAATGATCTAATATAAAATGTGGTGAAAGCGCGCGCATAAATTACCCCCCCCCAAATCAATTACTTGTTTCAAATCATTTACTCTCTTCAAATCAATTACTCTCTTTATACCATATAATTAAATTTTGTAAAGTGTTTGGCTCAGGTTTTTGTTTTGCAGAAAAATAATAACAAAAAAACTATATTTTGGTATACTTAAATTAACATTTATTTTAGAATAATTTTCTTAATTGTTCTACATTTCGCGCACTTAACAAATAAACAAGTTCTTCCTCTGATTTTTAATAGTCGATATGTGGCGCACTTAGGTGTTAAATATGCATTGCACTGCTTGCAAAATTCGCGCTTTCTTTTGCTAAGACGAATATTAAACGCTGTTGCGATTTTCCTGCAAATTTCAACATACCTTGCCGCTCTTTCAGGTTGCTCATTAGCAATTTGCTTGGCTAAATTTAAAAATTCATTAGTATATTGTGTAGCAAGTTGTTTTGACATAATTTATTTTATTTCTGATTTTTTTTCAATGCAACGCAG
>PFSX01000049.1 GCA_002789275.1 Candidatus Huberarchaeum crystalense
CTCAAAAAAAAAAAAACCACAGCAACACATAAAAACCAAAAAAAGCAAGCATCTAAAAACCCAATGGCTTAAAAGCAATTTTGCTAAATTTATTAAATTTTTATTAAATTTTGCCTTTTATATAAGAATATAAAATAATATATGTCTGCGCTATCAACTAATAAAAAAACAGAACCTGGAGTTTTGGAACACTATCTTGTACCAGACCACAAAATCATAACAAGCGAAGAAGCGCGAAAAATATTTGAGTTTTATAGTATTTCTTTTGAAAATTTGCCAAAAATAGATATAACTGACCCTGTAATCAAAGCAATTAAAGGCAAACCAGGTGACATTATTAAAATCACACGCAAAAATGGAAAAATATATTATAGAGGAGTTGTTTAGTGGCAACTTACTTTATGATGTTTGTTGAGAGATATTGCTGATGCAAAATCTTGAGTTAGTAAAAGCAACAATAAACGCAATTCCTCTTTCTTCATTGCATCTTGATTCTTATAATTATTATGTTGTGCATGAGTTAATAAATATGTTTACAACGCTTTCAGATATAACTATTGATGCTGGCGAGAAAGGAATTTTTGTTTTTTCTTTTTCTAATCCTACCTTTGGAACACCTAAATATTCTCCAAAAGAGTGCATATTGCGCAATTTGAATTATTCTATACCTATATCTGCTGAGGTAGAATTGACAAAACAAGGAGAGCATATTTTAAAAGAGCGCGTCAAACTATGCGATTTTCCAATTATGATTGGTAGTGTCATTGATCCATTTTTTCCAAAAATTTCTGTAAGTCAAAAGATTAAGCAAGGATTAGATCCTTTTGATGTTGGTGGTTATTTTATTATTGATGGTGTTGAGAGATTTGTTGTTGCGATTGAAGAACTTGTTTCAAATAAAGTGCTTGTAGCAGGTGAACGAGCCCAGGTTTTTTCTTACACTGGCGGGTATCGCGCGCCACATTCTCTTAATTTTACCAAAGATAATCATCTTGTGCTTTCTTTTGGAAGATTTAAAAGTCTTCCTATTGTTGCTTTGTTTAAAATTTTAGGTATAGAGTCAGATAAAGAAATTATTCAGCTTATTGATAATCCAATGATGTATATTAATTTTCAAGATGCTCCTAAAAATCGAGAAGAAGCAATAGAAATGATAGGAAATAAAGCGCATATTCCTAAAACTAATCGCCGCCAAGATGTTTTAAACTTTATTCACTCTGGTTTATTACCTCATATTGGAAGAGAGGAGTCAGCAAATAAAGAAAAAGCACTGTATTTGGCACATATGGCAAATATATATTATAAAGACCCCAAATACCGAGTAGATAAGGATTTTATAGGAAACAAAGAGCTTCTTTTGGTTGGCGAACAATTAAAAAGCTTAATGAATATTGCTTTTAATGTGCTTGCTAGAGATATTTCGCGCTATTTTGCATCTATTAGAACGCGAAAGCGAGAGTGGAATTTAGCTACTATTGTTAATTTTGAGTCAATGAATACTTATATTTACAATGCCCTTCGCACAGGTGCATGGCCAAATGGCACCAAAGGTGTTACACACTTGCTTGAAAAAAAGAATGCACTTCAACAACTTACTCTTCTTCGCCAAATTAACTCAAATTTAGATATGGATGTTGCAACAGATGAAGCGCGCCATATTCATGGATCTCATGTTGGCAGAATTTGTATTGTAGATACTCCTGAAGATTCCAAAGTTGGCTTAACAAAGCAAGCAGCAATTTTTGCTATTACTGCAATGCCTGTTCCTGAACAAAAAAAGAAAGTAGAGCAAATATTAAAAGAGCAAGGAGCAAAACATTATAATTTTAGTTCAAATATTTTTGCTGAAAAAAATCTTGTTTTTTATGACACAATACCTATTATGACTTGCGATAATATTGATGCTTTAAAATCAAAGTTGCGCGACTTGAGGCGGCAAGGCATAATTGATTACCACTATCAAATTTATTCAAAAGATAAAAATTTATTCATCGAAGCAATTAAAGGTATGTTGATAAGAGCGTTGATTGTAGTAAACAATGGAAAATCAATGTATACAAAAGAGATTGCTGCAAAGGTTAAAAAAGAAGAAATAAAATGGTTTGATCTTGTTAGCAAGGGAATAATCGAATATATTGGAGCAGATGAAGAAAATGAAGCATTTGTTGCGTTTAGCGAAGACGAATTAACAAAAGACCACACTCACCTGGAAATTAATCCTACATCTGTTATGGGAGTTGCTGCAAATATGCTTCCTTTGGCAAACCACAGTGATGCACCAAGATTGGGAAAATCTGTTAAAGAAGTTAAAGGTTCAGCAGCAGGAATATATAGCTCAAACTTTTTCAATACTTATGATGTAAATAAACATGTTCTTAATTATTTGCAAAAACCATTGGTTAGAACAGCATATCATGATTTATTTGAAAAAAGCCTTTTAATGGGTGGGCAAAACTTAGTAGTTGCTTTTGTTGAAGGTGGCTCAAATATGGAAGATGCACTTATATTTAACAAAGCATCAATTGAGCGTGGGGTTGGAAGATCTATCTTTTTAACGCACAAAGAAGTAATTGAAAAGAAATATGCTAATGGATTAAGCGAGAAAATTCAAATCCCAGCAGAAGATGTTAAAGGAAAATCAGATACTATTTATTATTCTAAACTTGAAGGAGATGGAATTATAAAAGTAGGTGAAACTATTTCGCGCAACAATATTTTAGTAGGTAAGGTTGCTCCTCCAAGATTTATGAGTGGTTATTTTAATGTTGAAGGATATCTAAGCTTATGGGATACTTCTATTAGTAGTAATGATTTTGTAGATTATAATATTGATGACATACTTGTAACTTTTAATGATGGTTTAGAAAAAATAGTTAAAATAAGAATGTACTATGATTGCATTCCTGAAATTGGAGATAAATTTTCATTAAGAGAAGGGCAAAAAGGAGTTATAAGTGCAATTGTTCCTGAAAATGATATGCCTTTTAGCGAAAAGGGAATTATACCTGATGTATTGTTTAACCCTCATGGCGTTCCAAGTAGAATGACTTATGCGCAGTTGCTTTCAGGTATATTAGCCAAATATGCAGTACTTACTGGAAAACTTCAAGAAGCAAGTGCTTTTGATGTATTTGATGAGGCAGAAATTGCAAAAGAGCTTGAAAAACAAGGGTTTGACGGTGATGGAAATGAAGTTATGTATAATCCAAGAACAGGTGAAAAATTCAAAGTTAAAATATTTTTAGTTCCTTTGTTATATCAAAGATTAGAACATTTGGTTTCAAGAAAAATGCAAGTTCGCACAACAGGTCCGCGCACACTACTTACTCGACAGCCAACAGAAGGCAAAGCATCAGCAGGAGGTTTAAAATTTGGAGAAATGGAAAAAGATGCTTTACTTGCACACGGAGCTACAACTGTGCTTGATTCATTGTTTGATATTGATTCTATAAAAATTCCTGTTTCAAATCAATATTTAGCACCTTATTTTGATTATCAAACTCGCACTGTTAAAGGCATATCAAGGCAAGAAAAAACATCTTTTGTCGAAATTCCTTTTGTGTTAAATACAGTAATCAATTATTTGCGCGCAATGGGAATATCACCATTGCTTAAATCAGAAACAGATTATAGCAGTGTAAAAAGCAAGGAGGAAAAATGATTGAAAATATAAATCTAAAAAAAATTGAATCTATGAGTTTTGGCCTTTTAAGTCCTGAAATGATTAAAAAAATAGCTGTAGTAAATATTAATAATTATCAATTATATAATGAAGATGGTTTTGTAATTCCTAATGGCTTGGCAGATTCAAGAATGGGAGTTATTACCCCTGGCGTGCGTTGCGAGACATGTCACGGAATGATGAACCAATGCTATGGACATTTTGGGCATATTGAATTGTCTCGTCCTATTATAAATCCTCTGTTTGCGCGCAAAATACATCATATTCTTTCTTATACTTGCCAATCATGCGGAGCATTGCTTTTTTCTGACAAAAAAAAACAAGAACTTAATGCCTTAAAAAATAGACTTGAAATACAAGGAAAATCTTTAAATAATATACTGCATATGATTGATGATTATTTAAAGCTTGTAGAAAAACCAAAAACATGCCCATTTTGCAACACTAACCAAGACAAAATAATACTTGAACTTCCATGGGATTATTTTTTTAATGACCATGAACATAATATTAACCCTATTCAAATTCGCACTTGGCTAGAAAAAGTTAAAACAGAGGATTTGGTTTATTTGGGATTTAATCCTTTAAATAGACCAGAGTGGATGATTTTTACTCACTTTCTTGTTGCACCTTTGACAGTTAGGCCAACAATTACACTTGAAACAGGAGTAAAAGCAGAAGATGACCTCACCCATAAATATGCTGACATATTAAGAATTAACAATTATTTATCAGCCAGCTTGGAAAAGGGCGCACCTGAAGTTGTTATTGAAGATATGTGGTCGCTTTTGCAATATCATATTGGCACTCTGATTGATAATGAGCTTTCGCGCGTGGCCGTTGCGCGTCACCCATCTTCAAATATCCCTTTGAACACACTTATACAGAGATTGACTTCAAAAGATGGAATGTTTAGAAATAATTTGTTAGGAAAAAGAACTGACTATGCAGCAAGAAGCGTAATTAGCGCAGATCCTTATCTTAAACTTGATGAAGTAGGAGTACCTGAAACAATAGCAAGAAATATGGGTATTTCAGATGTAGTAACATCACGAAACATTGAAGAAATGAAGAGTTATATTTTAAACAGCGGAACATATCCTAGTGCATTAAATGTTGTTTTGCCTACTGGTTCAAAACGACGAATTACTGCTGAAAATAAAGAAGAATTAGCAAGCAGTTTAGCTCCTGGTTGGATTATCTTTCGCAATGCAAAAGATGGAGATATTTTAATTTTTAATAGGCAACCATCTTTGCACAAATATAGTGTGATGGCATTTAAAGCAAAGGTTTTGCCAGGAATTCGCGCATTTAGATTTAATCCGGTGCTTACATCTCCTTTTAACGCTGACTTTGATGGAGATGAAATGAATGTGTGGTTCTTGCAAGATATTGAAGCAAGAGCAGAGGCAGAAGCACTTATGAAAGTAAAGTATAATTTAATTTCAGCTAGAGATGGTAGTTTGCTAATAAAACCAAAACACGGACACATTTCCTCTTTGTATTTAATGTCTCACGATAAGTCGCTAATATCTTTTTCTCAAGCTCAGCAAATTTTAAGCAATTGCTCATTTGATGTGATTTCTAATCTTAAATCCAAGGATTCTTACCTACCTCTTGAAATATTGTCAGCCATATTTCCAAAAGATTATGAATACAAAGGAAAAGATGTTATTATAAAAGATGGAATAATATCTGGGATTTTGACAAACAAAACAGTTGGAGTTTTGATTAAGGATTTTTATATTAAAAGAACGCCTGAAGAAGCAGCTAAACTTATTGAAAATATTTGCAATATCAGTTTAAGTTATTTAATTCAATACAGGGGCTTTACTGTTGGTTTGTCTGATTATGTAGTTAATAAAAAAGTTGAAAACACAATTGATTCTTTTATTGAAACCAAATATGCTGAAGCTGAGAAAAAAATTAGATCTATGAAAGAACAAGAAATTATATATGAACTAGATAATATAAGAAATAATGTTTATGATATTCTTTTGAAAAATGCAAATATTAATAGCTCTGCACATATTATGGCTATTTCAGGTGCTCGTGGAGGATATCCTAACTTTGGTAAAATGGTTGGAATGTGTGGTCAGCAAATTATTACTAATGGAAGACCTGAAATAGGTTATGATGGACGCGCAATTTCTCATATAAAAAGAGACAACACCTCACCAGAAGCACGCGGATTTATTAAAAGCAACTTTAAAAAAGGACTAACACCGAGAGAGTTTGTTTTTGCATCTTATAGTTCGCGCGAGAGTTTTATTACTGCCTACACAATAATTCCTGAAACGGGTTATGGTGAAAGAAAATTAGTTTATGCTCTTCAAGATTTGTATATGGATGATAAAAATATAATTAGGGATGGTGATAGTAATGTTGTAACTTTTGAATATACAAAAAATAAATTTGTAGAAAACTTAAAATACCAAAATTTTGATTGTCCGCCAGTGGGAGCTCCTGTTGGCATAATTATTGCCCATGCCTTATCTGAAAAAATAAGTCAGAGCGCGTTAAGTGCGTTTCACTTTGCAGGATCATCAGGGTCACTTATTGGAACTATGGCTTCAAATGATTTGCTTGCTTTTCTTGAAATGCGCGCAAACCCGCCAAAAGAATTGATGCAAATTTATCCCAAGCAACCAACTGATTTGATAAATCTCGCAGATCAACTTGTTCAACGAAAGATACAAGACTATGTAAGTGATGTAAAATTAGATGTAGAAAATGGCATATTATTGCTAACTTGCTCTGATAAAGCAGATGTTGAGTTTATTGTAAAGCAACTTGAACATAGCAAGACATATGATTTAACAGAAAATGGAAACGAATTGCGATTTTCTATTAAAAAAATCGGGTTTAAAGAGATAATGTTTTTGAAAAACAGAATATTAAGAAAAATTGTGCGTGGAGTACCAAGAATTCTTGAAGCGCATGTTTTGGAAAATAAAGGTTGTATTGAAACGCGCGGGAGTAATATATTGGGTGTTTTGAAAAATGAATTAGTAGATCCAACTCGTGTTTTTTCTAATAATATTATAGAAATGACCAAAATCTTTGGTTTAGAAGCAGGTCGCGCCACATTTTTAGAAAATATAAATATTATTTTTACAGCTCAAGGTATTGATGTGCGCGAGGAATTTTTAGATTTGCTCGCAGATAGATTATTTTTCTATGGAAAACCTTTAGGAATTATGCGGTTTGGTGTGCTAGCACAAAAGGATGCGCTATTAACAAAAATTGCATTTGAATCCCCAAAACAAAATATTATTAACTCAGCAATTTATGGCAGTGATACAAATTTCAAGCACAATATTATGGAAAATGTGATTGTAGGCCAAATTGTTCCTGTTGGAACTGGATTGTGGAATATTAAAGCAAAGTCACCTAAATAAATATAAAATTTACTGAGCAAACAAAAACCCCGGATATAAATAAATATGCTTGTTTTTGGGGTTTTTATACCCAAAAGTTATATGCTTCTACAAAGTGCAACCCTTTTTAAACTACCTTGCTAAAAGA
>PFSX01000006.1:0-346 GCA_002789275.1 Candidatus Huberarchaeum crystalense
TCCTGAAAAATTTCCTAGTACGTCTTTAGCAAATAATACATAAAAATATTTTTTACCTGATATTACATTTTTGTCTAAAAATTTTTCTTCTCTACCTTCATAAATTAATTTACCTGAAAATGGATTTCCTTTAAAACGATCTTCGTGTCTCATCATACGAATATAAGAAAAATTTTCGTCTGGTGGATTTTCCCAAGTAATAGTGATGCCAGAAATATCAGATGAGGCTCTTAGGTTACGAGGACTTAAAGGGAAAGTTGTATCTTTTAAAAATTTTGTAAAAAAATATGTTGGTGGATAAAAATTAGTTTTTCCACTAGCACTTCGGCTTTCAATTGTAAAAAAA
>PFSX01000006.1:550-1596 GCA_002789275.1 Candidatus Huberarchaeum crystalense
GTATATCCAGATATATCTGTCCAATTAGTATCTACCGGCTTATCTGTTGACGGAGACAATTTATATTCTATTCGCACATTTTTTAGATTTTTACAATTAGGACATCCTTCCCACTTTCCTAAAATATGTATATATTTACAAACCCTGCATACAATCCTTATTTTTTGATTTTTTTCTGCTTCTTTCATGTTTTCACTTCCATACATCCAATGCCTACCTTTAGGAGGAGCAAATAAAAAACCAAATATTTCTTGAGATTCTCCTTGTCCTTGCGCATCAAGAGAATGCCACCTTTCTTCTTTCGGCTTTTTCAATTTTTTTAACAATATATTAAATTCAAATGATTCAGATTTACTATAGAAGAAAATATAATCCACTGCGTTATTCAATTTTCTAACTCGAGAATCTTGCTTACTTATTCTACTAACTACAATTTCATTTCTAAAATTATCTCCCCTAAAAATATCATTCAAAAGCAATCTTGCAAACATATTTCCATTGTAATCACATTTAACAAAAATACTTCCCTTTTTATTCAGCCAATCTTTTGCGAGTTTCAATCGGTTTTCAAGCAGTGTTGCCCAGTTAGCGTCTTTATAATTTGTGCGGTAAAGAAACTGGTCCGATGAATCTAAATTAAATGGCGGGTCAATGTAAATTGTCTGCACTTTTTCTTTGAATTTCGGCAGGGTTGTATTTAATGCCTGATAGTTTTCGCTTTTTATCAGCCAGCCGTCTAAAGATTTATCTAAATCTTCAAACTGGCTCAAAATCTCAGGTTCTAAATCCTTAAAATACTTTGTATCAATTGGCACTTTGGGATTATCTTTGTCTATACCTAATTCTTCCCATTCTTTAACCTGTTCTAAAAAGTTTTTGTGCTTTTTAATTTTCTCAACGAGTTTCTCATCCGAAATTCTATCCAGCGTAATCACATAATTTGAATTTTTAACAAACTTTGGTTTATTCCAAATTTTCACTAACTCATCTTCAAATTGAGAAATAAAATCAATTACTTTAAAGGCGATGCTTTTCAAAATCTGTAA
>PFSX01000024.1 GCA_002789275.1 Candidatus Huberarchaeum crystalense
GTTGGTTTAGTGCTATTTCTTGTTCAACTTTATTTTCAGGAGAGTCTTGTTTGTTAGGAGTTTTTTCTACCATATTATTTATATAATAATATTTATATAATACATTTACAACAAAAATAATATGGCAAACAGTTTAGAAGAACCGCTTTTTTGGGCAGATAATTTAGCACGAAGAATAATTAATAAGCGACCTAACAAGTTATTTTATACTATTGAAGCAGGTATTACACCAAGTGGAAATATGCATATTGGAACTTTGCGAGAAGTGATGATTTGCAGTTTTGTTGAGCGCGCGCTTCTCGATCTTGGCAAAAGTGTGCGCTTTCTTTTTATATGGGATGATTATGATCGTTTAAGAAAATTACCCTCTGATCTTCTCAACAGAGAAGAAATGCAGAAATATCTTTACTTTCCTGTTAGCAAAGTTTTTGATCTGTGGGGGTGCCATTCTTCTTGGGCAGAGCATTTTGAAAAACCGTTTGAAGACCAGCTTAAAATTATAGGAATTAGTCCAAAGTATATATATCAATCTGTAGAATATACAAAGGGCACATATGCTGAAGAATGTTTGCGCGTACTTGGGAATAAACAAACAATTACTGAAATTTTAAACAAGATCAAAACAAATAAAACAGCTGCTGAGGATTTTTTGCCAATTCAAATTTATTGTGAAAAATGCAGCAAGGACACAACACAAATTATTGAAAATCAAGGAATAAATTATAAATATTCTTGTTCGTCTTGCGGTTTTGAGGGAGCAGTTAATATATTAAAGGATTTTCATTATAAATTAGGTTGGAGAGTTGATTGGCCTATGAGGTGGAAATTTTATGATGTTGATTTTGAATCTAGTGGAAGTGATCATTCAGTAGCTGGCGGTTCGTTTGACACAGGAAAAGAAATTATAAATCAAGTCTGGGCGCGCGAACCACCCCTTCACCAACATTATGGTTTTATTATTGGGCGAGAAGGAGGCAAGTTGTCAAAATCAGTTGGTGGAAACATAAGTCCTGGCGATTTGTTCGAAGTATTTTCTCCATCAATAGTGCGGTTTTTATTTGCAAGGGCGCGGCCTGAAACAGAGTATAGCATTGTCATTGACGATGAGAGTTATTTAAAAACATTTGCTGATTTTTTCAAGCACGAAGACATATATTTTAATTCAAATAATATTCGGCAAGGAATAAGTGAAAAGAATATAAAACAGTTTTGCCGTATTTATGAAATGAGTGTTGTTGGAACACCAAGTGTCATAAAACCAGTGCAACCTGACATTCGCAATCTTGTATTTTTGATGAATTTTTTCCAAACACCTCAAAAAGCGCTTGCTTATCTTAAAAAAAACCACAAAATTAAATTAAGTGTAAATGACGAAGAATTGTACTTGCAATACATGACTTGCTGTCAAAATTGGCTAAAAAAATATGCTCCTTCAAAATATAAATATAAACTTAGGCAGGGGGTAGATCAAGAAATTAAAAAGCAAATATTACCTTTTGAAATTGAAATAATAAAGCAAATTATAAAACTACTAAATCAGCCAAAAGTAAGTGATGAGCTTATAAAAACAAAACTTGAACAAATTACAACAGCAGATGCGCTTGACAAAAAGGCATTTTATGCTAAGATTTATCAAATATTGTTCAGAAAAGACGAAGGTCCAAACTTTGCAGGTTTTTGCCAATACATAGGAAAAACGAAAATAGTTAAAATTTTAAAAGAATACATAAAAAAAGAATCAGAAACAGATAATAAGATTATAGAAGAACATAAAGACAATATAAAAAAAGAAAAAGCAAAAAGAAGAATCAACAAACCAGAAAAAGAAAAGAGTGCATAAAAAGCGCGCAGCCTAAGTAAAAGAGCAAATTTTGCCAAAATAATTTATATATTATTATGTTATTTAATAATATATAGATATAAAAATAAAACAAACAAAAAAGATTAGTAATGCATATAACCACTTTGTTTGTTGGGCTCGTAGCTCAGCCTGGTAGAGCAGCAGACTTTTAATCTGTTGGTCGCGGGTCCAAATCCCGTCGAGCCCACTTAAAAACAAAAAATCAAGAAAAACAAACAAAACTAATGTTATATTGCTTTTGTCGTTTTCTGGAAGAGTAAATTTGCATCTTCTCCTTTTTTTCATTTATATCTTGCTGAAGTTCATATAAAACTTTAAATTTTTTAATCCCTTTTTTATATCATACATTCTTTTCAGTAATAATTCCCCTTTCTTTTGGTTTATTTGTTGTTCTAATTTTAGCTTTTTTTTGTTCAACTTTTATATGTTAGACTTCCTTTAGATTGTAATTTTATTTCACCCGACAAATTTCTCCAATTTCTATTAAGTTCTGTTCGGTCTAGGCCTTTAATAAATATTTATCTTTATTTATAAATTTATATAAAATATATATTGGTTTTCTTTCTCTTTTTTTACTTTTGGGTTTTTAATCTTTATTTTTTATTCTATTTTTTTAGCTTTCTTCTTTTTTTTCTTTTTCTGGTTGTTTTTTACCTTTAATTGTAATATTATCTGTGTTTCTGCTGATTTTATCAGTGATCACAGTCAGTTTTTTTACATTATCTACAAAAACAGGAAGTATTTTTTCAACAATATTGCTCATTGCAACTAGTTCTGCTGTTAATTTTTGGATGTGTTCATTCAAGGTTTTTGTTTGTTCTGTTAATTCAATGTCATTGCGTTCAATCGCAGAATTAATGTGCTTAGTTGTTACTTCTATTGCTTTGATTTTTGCTGAAGTTTCTTTTTGTGACTCATTAATTTCATCTGCAAAGGTCTCATATTGTTTAAGTTTTTCAGCTACAATAATCTCAACTATTCTTTCTAATTCTAACTTAATTTCTGCAATTATTTCGCCCTTTGCTTTTGCAATTCCATCAGCAATTTCCTGTGAGATGTTTGAGGTTGTAATGTTTTGACTGCTTTCTATTTTCATTTCTGAATCAAGATAGGGTGGGGGCAAATTTGTTTGAGGATGTGGCAATGAGGGAATGACATTTACAGGGATGTTTTTTGAAACAGGAACTTCGAAATTTTGTGAGCTAGAAACAGGAAGAGAATATGGACTTTGCTGGACTTTTTTTGATTCGACTGGCGTTGGCATTAAAGGTTGTGTTTGTGGAAAAGATGGAGGAGGTATATTTTGTAAATCAGGTAAGGTAGGAGGTAGGGGTTGTTGTAGAGGTTTATTTTGTTCTTCGATAATTCTCTTTAATTCTGCTTGAATTATTGCTTCCTGAATATCTGTCATTGAAATACCTTCATTAGAAAGGCCAGCTATGATTTGCTTGTTAGTGTACCCATTTTGTTTTAATGCAAGTACTTTTTGTAACAAGGCACCTTTTTCCATATATTATTTATATAATGGTTAAGGGTTTGTATCGCAAATTTTTATAAATTTTTGCTTTGTAAAAATAGTTTATGCCTTACAACCCGTTAAAAACAGAAAAAGAAATCCTTAACTTTTGGGAAAAAGAGCAAATCCCGCAGAAAATAACAGATTTTCAAGCGAACTTTGTGCGAACTGGTCGCAAGTTTTATGTTCTTGATGGACCCCCTTTTTTAACTGGGGTTCCGCATTTAGGTCATACACTAACATCTACACTTAAAGATGTAATTTCAAAATTTAAACAAATGCAAGGTTATGCTGTTTGGTGGCAGCCAGGATTTGATACTCACGGCCTTCCGATCGAGGTTAAAGTTGAAGAAAAATTAGCAATTCATTCTAAGCAAGAAATTCGAAAAAATGTTAGTGCATTTATAGCAGAATGCCAAGAATATACTAATCATGGACTTGAAGTTTGGTCACCATTATATAAAAAATTAGCTTGTTGGCGTGGATGGAAACAACCATATTTAACAAAATCTAATGAATTTATTGAAAGTGCCTGGTGGACTTTTAAACAACTTTATAACAAAGATTTATTGCGATGGGGGGAAAAGCCAGTATGGTGGTGTCCTCGTTGCCAAACTGTTTTAACAGGATATGAATCTACAGACGCATATCGCGACAAAACAGATCCTTCAATTTATATTAAATTTCCTATTGTCAATAAAAAAAATGAATTTTTGCTTGTTTGGACAACAACACCTTGGACATTAGCAGCAAATGTTGCTATAATTGCGCACCCAGATGAAATTTATATAAAAGCAAAATATGATGATGAGATTTTAATCTTAGCAAAAAAAAGAATAGAACCCATTGCTGAAGAATCTAAAAATACAAATTATGAAATCCTCGAAGAATTTATAGGAAAAAACCTTGATGGCTTGGAATATTTGCCGATCATTGACTGCAATCAACAGCGCGAACTTTCTAAAAATCTCAAAACCCACAAAGTTTATCTTTCAATTCCTTTACTAAAGCAAAAAGCAGCAGGAAAAATTGCAGCAAAAAAAGAAATTGAACAAGAAATTGATTTTAGTCATGTGGTTGATATGGAAACAGGTTCTGGATTAGTACATTGCGCGCCAGGACACGGAGATGTTGATGCTAAAATTGGAAAACACTATGGCTTGTTATCTGTTTCTCCTCTTGACGACGAATGCAAATTCACTGAAAAAGTTGAACAATGGCGGGGGGTTTTTGTAAAAGATGCTGACAAATCAATTATAGAACATCTTGATAAAAACAATAAACTTTTTTTCAGCACAACAATTACACACTCTTATCCTGTTTGCTGGCGATGTAAGACTCCTTTAATAACAAGATTAAGCAATCAACTTTTTCTTAATATATCTTCACTAAAACCAAAAATGAAAAAATTCGCAAAAGAAGAAGTATATTGGAGTCCAAAATTCGCAGAAACACAATTTTTGAATTGGATTGATGAAGCTGATAATGATTGGCCAATTTCGCGCGACAGAGTTTGGGGGATTCCAATTCCTTTATGGAAAGATGAAGATGGAAATGAAGAAGTAATTGGCTCAATTAAAGAATTAAAAGAGAAAAGTACAGAAAATTTGCCTGAAAATTTAGATTTGCATTTAAATAGAATAAGTAGCATCAAAATAAAAAGCAAATCAGGAAAAGAAATGAAACACTGTGGATATACCTTGGATGTTTGGTTTGATTCAGGGTCAGCGGGCTGGGCTTCACTTCATTACCCATTTTCAAATATAAAAGAGCAAATTAACACTCCTGATTTTATTGCAGAAGGAGAAGATCAGATTCGCGGGTGGTTTTACAGCCAAATGGTGCTATCAACAGCAGTTTTTGATCAGCCAGCGTACAAAAAATGTTTGATGAGTGCATTTGTTTTAGATGAAAAAGGTGAAAAAATGTCTAAAAGTTTAGGAAATGGTGTTGATCCCCAAGATGTAATTCATAAATATGGGTCTGATTTGCTTAGATTGTATCTTTTATGGGATGCTCCGTGGGACAGATTAAAATTTAACACAAAAATTCTTAGCAAAGGAATAAAAAACATAATTATAATTGATAACATACTTAACTTTTACAAAACATATTGTGAAAAAAATACAGGTAAAATAAACAGCGATGATCTAAAAAAAGAAGACAAATATATTTTGTCCAAAATAAACAGCGATGATCTAAAAAAAGAAGACAAATATATTTTGTCCAAAATAAACAATTTAATTAAAAGCACAACACAAGACCTTGAAGATTTACAGCCCCATTTAGCAATCAAAAAAATTATTAATTTTGGCGTAAATGATTTAAGCAGAAATTATATAAAAGCAATAAGAGAACGCATTAAAGAGAATAAAAAAGAAAAAAACAATATTTTATTAGTTTTATATTATGTTCTTGATCGCTATTTAAGATTGATGGCTCTTTTTGTACCTTTTTTTGCAGAATATTGCTGGAATCAGATCGGAAAAACAGAATCAATTCACTTACAAACATGGCCTATATTTAACAACACTTTAATTAACAATCAAATTGAGCAGACCTATGAGTTATTTGAAGAAATTCAAGAGCGCGCAAACTTCTTGCGAAATGAAAACAAACTTTCATTGCGTTGGCCAATTGAAAAGCTTACAATCGAATTTTCTAAGCAAGGAGACAAGCAAATGCGCGCGCTTGTTGAAGAAAATCGCGACAAAATAAAAAAAGACGGGAATACAATTAATATTGAAATAGTAGAAAAAGAAACTGAAAAAGATATAATGATAAATTACAAAACACTTGGAAATAAATACCGCGAATTGCTAAAAAAGATTGAAGAATATGTTAAAAGCAATCCTAAAATCATTGAAAAACTTCCAACAACAATTGAGATTGAAGGACAAGACATAACACTTGAGACAGATGACATTATATTAAGATCTGTGCCTGTAAAAGATAAAACTCTTTCTATTAAAGATAATTTCAATCTGCGAATTTCAACAAAAGAAACAGATGAAGTCAAAGAGCTGCGACTTTTGGCAGAATTAAAGCGCGCGATTCAAATAAATCGAAAAGACGCGAACCTAAATATAACTAACAAAATCAATTTAAAAATAAAGGGCCCTAATTTTTTAAAAAAGTTTGAAAATGAAATTAAAGATGCAGTTGGGGCAAAAGATATTGGGTTTGTTGATATGTCATTGAAAAAAAGAGCAGAATATAATGGAATTGTAGCTGAGTTTGAGTTTTAAGTATTTTGGTTTTTAAGTGCTCGTATATTGCTTTTAAATACTTTTGGTTTTAAGTATTTTAGG
>PFSX01000042.1 GCA_002789275.1 Candidatus Huberarchaeum crystalense
TGCAATTTTTGTTAATAGCGCATCCCCTCATCACGCGTTCAGGTTCAGGCAAAACAAATATGTCTTTTTCTCTTTCTTAACAATTAAAAGTTATTTATAAGTTAAAGTTTTGGTGATTCTCGCTTAGCAGTTCGCTTAGCAGTAAGATTTTCTAATAACTCGCTTAAATCTTCTTTTTCTTCTTCTTTTGCTTTTCTTATGTATTCATTCGCTTTTTTAAGATTGTTCCTTCTCCCATAAGCAATATCTAAATTTGTATAACATTTTAACTCGCCTGCTTTATCCCCAATTTCTTTAAAAATTTTCAAGGAATTTTCATGGAATTCAATTGCTTTTCCGAAATTACCTAACCCATCATAAGCAACACCTAAATTTGTATAACATTTTGACTCGCCTGCTTTATCCCCGATTTCTTTAGCAATTTTCAGGGAATCTTCATGGAATCCAATTGCTATTCTGAAATTACCTAAATTACGATAAGCAACACCTAAATTTCCATAACATTTTGACTCGCCTGCTTTATCTCCGATTTCTTTAGCAATTTTTAGGGAATTTTCATTGAATTCAATTGCTTTTTTGAAATCACCTAAATAATAGTAAGCAACACCTATATTTGTATAACATGCTGACTCGCCTTTTGTATCTCCGATTTCTTTCTTAATTTTTAGGGAATTTTTATGGTATTTAATTGCTTTTTTGAAATTACCTAAATAATAGTAAGCAACACCTAAATTTGTATAACATGCTGACTCGCCTTTTGTATCTCCGATTTCTTTCTTAATTTTTAGGGAATTTTTATGGTATTCAATTGCTTTTTTGAAATTACCTAAACTACGATAAGCAATACCTAAATTTGTATAACAGTTTGACTCGCCTTTTGTATCTCCGATTTCTTTAGCAATTTTCAGGGAATTTTTATAGGATTCAATTTGCTTCTTCAATTCAATTCGCTCCCGTTCTTCTATTGGTATTTGTTTTTTATATTTTGTCATTGTTTCCTCTTTTTTATTGTTTTTTTGTATTTATTTTATGTGAAAGTTTGCGTTGCAAACTTTATAAATCTCCTGCCTTACAGGGGATTTAATACAGAAAAGTAAAAACTCTTCTATAATGTCTTTTAGCAAGGTAGTTTAAAAAGGGCGCGCAATTTAGAGATGCATTACGAAAACAGCATCATTTTTAGATAAATTATGCTAATATTTACATTTAAAAACATCATATTTTGAATCCAAAACAAAAACATATCTTTGCATTTCTTTTTAAAAACTGCAAAAAACACAAACTACTCTAATTTCTGTAAATTAAATGTTGCTTTAACTTCTTCATAAACTTTGCGGCCTTGCTCAATAAGTATTTTTTTATATTTTTCTTTAAGTGGGTTGAGCACGCAAACATTATAAACTCCTTGCTTCATTTCATAAACTCCTCTACCCATAGCGCGTCCAACAGCACTTATATCATCATCAATATATTCTTTTCTGTCAAATATAAATTTTCCCTTAATTTCAACTTCAACATTACCTGTTTCTGTTGGCTGGCCTTGTGGTACTGGTTGTCTCTTTAAATTACCTTCTATTTTAACACCTATTTCATTTGCTATTTCTTTTATACAAATATCTTCTTCAGACAGTTTTTTTTTTGATTTTAATTCTATTTTAAACCAAAAATCAGTTGGGCTTCGCTGTTTGAAAGTGTATGTTTCGCTAATATCTCCAAAAGTGCTAAACAGTGATTTTACTTTTCCTGTTTTATATACCTTCATTGGATCATCGCCTTCATAAGTAATTATCTGCTTAAATACTTCTATTTCTTGCTTAGCCATTTATTAATTACCTCCATTTTCACCTTTCATAGCAACGCAATGTTCGCAAATCCATACTCCATCAACTAATTGTAAATTTTCTGAAAGATTATGACACTCCTCACAATAACCTTCAATTGATTTATTTTTAATTCCTTTCTTTCTATCAAGTCCTCTTATTTTAATCATTTCGCGCTTTTTTATAATCTCTTCAGGTTTAGTGCGCAAAATATCACGGTATGTAATCAAGCCAACAATCACTTTATCTTTTTCAACAGGAAATCTTTTAACATTTTTTTTAAACATAAGATTTGTTGCTTCTGTTACGGTTGTATTTAAATTGACAGTGATTAAATCTTTAGTCATAATATCTCCTGCTTTTAGCACATAAATATTATGCCTTGGAATTGCTGAGATAATGTCGCTTTCAGTTATTATGCCTATAATATTTTTTTTTGTATCTTCAATTAACAAGGTTCCAACGCGATTTTTTTTCATAATTTTAATACAATCCACAGCAGAAGTACTTACTGGTGCTGAAATCAATTTATATGACATTATATCTTCTACGCAAAGCTCATGGAAAAAGAAAGGCAGATTAACCATAATATATTTGTAATAATTTGGTTGATGTGTGAATTGTAAAATTAGTGTAAACTAAAATTAGTTGGTGCGTAAATTGTAAAATTAGTTAGTTGATGTGTG
>PFSX01000025.1 GCA_002789275.1 Candidatus Huberarchaeum crystalense
TTTGCTATTTCATAAGTCTTGTCCGTGCTTCCGTTTTCAACTACGATTACCTCTAAATTTTTATATTCATTATTTTTTATCTCTTTGAGTTTTGACAATGTTTCTCTAATATATTTTTCTTCGTTGTATGCGGGAATTATTATACTTATTTTAGGATTTGCCATATCTAAAACTCCTTTGAAATTTCAGCATCTAATGCAGCTGCAAACACAGACACATTATTCAAAGTTTTTTCAACATTTTTTGAAATGTGCCACTTGATTGTGTTTTCTAATGTTGATTCTGAAAGAGAATATTTTGTTCCGTCTACTTTTTTAATAATTTCTGCGTCTAAAAATTTGTTGATGTGTTTGTAAGCTGCTGCTAGTTTAAGACCTGACATTTGCGAAAGTTCCTCTGCGCTCAACGGTTTTTCTAACTTTGCGTATTTTACAAAAGCAAGCAGCATTTTAATGTCTGATTCACCTGTTTTTTCATTATTTATTATTCCAAATGTTTTTAATACAAATATTGCAAGATAGCGGCCGCTAACGTCTTTTGGAATTTCCTGCTCATTGATCTCTATTTGCATATAATTTTTACACAAATTTTGGTGTGTTGATGTAGTAAATGTTGCTTGAAACAATTTTTTGTTTAATTTCAGCAGATTTATTGGGTTGCCGGAGTAGATTTTATATTCAAAACAACCAACTTCTGCTTAATTTCTGCAAGTTTAAGCGCGCGCCCGAGTTCTTTGAGTAAATATTCATTTTTTACCAAATATTTACTTTGTAAATCCTCACTTAATGTTATTTTAATTGTTTGTGGTGTTATTTGAGCATCAACTGCTTGCTCTCCAAAAATTTGTTTAAAAAAATTCAAAAAATTTTCATTTGTTTGTGCACTAGGAATAGCAATAATAGATATGTTGTGTTTGATTTTATGCGCGATTTTTTTTGCAATGATACCTTTGTTTCCAATGAGTTTGGACTTTGATGCTTTGCTGCATAAAATCAAAAAGGTCTCACTACAAGCGATTATTTTGTAAATAACAATATTTATATTTTCAAAATTACTTATTGCTTCGCAGATGGCGCGCATGCATCTAATGTCTGTTTTGTTGATCAAACCCACAGCATATTTTTTATTGCATTTTTCGCAGATTTTATCTTGATTATTTAGGCATTTTTCGCATAAAGGAATTATAATTTTTGCTTGGTTGTGGTTTTTGTTCATATTTTTTTTAAATATTTATTTATTAAAATTTATTCTAAAACTGCTTTAATTCTTCTTATACCTATAGATATTGATTCTTCTTTTATTATTTTAAACTTGCCAAGATCTCCTGTTTTTTTAATGTGCGGACCTCCGCAAATTTCGCGCGAAACATCACCAATTAAATAAACTTTAACTTTGTCGCCATACTTGTCTTTAAACAAACCGAGCGCGCCTTTTTCCTTTGCTTTTTCATAACTTATTTCTTCGCAAACAACTTCTATGTTTTGCTTAATCCATTTGTTCACAAGATCTTCAACTTGTTTTTTCTCTTCATCTGTCATCTTATTTGGGTGTGAAAAATCAAATCTCAATCGTTCAGAAGTGATGTTGCTTCCTTTTTGCTCAACATGTTCGCCTAAAACTTGCCGAAGAGAAGCGTGCAAAAGATGGGTTGTAGTATGGTATTTTATATTTTGCTCGCTATGATTTGCCAAACCACCAGCAAACTTCATCTCAGCGCCAACACGAGACAATTTCTGATGTTGTTTAATCTCCTCATTAAAACCTTCAACATCAACCTTTAAGCCCTTTTCTTTTGCTAATTCTTGAGTAAGTTCAATTGGAAAGCCAAAAGATTGATAAAAATAAAATGCTTGTTTTCCAGGAATCACTTGTCCTTGTTGTATTTTTTCTGTCTCGCGCTTAAATAAACTTAATCCTTTTCCCAGAGTTTGCTTAAATTTGCTTTCTTCATTGTCAATTTCTTCAAAAATTTTGTCCTTGTTTTTCTCAAGCTCAGGATAAACATCTTTGTAAAATTCAACAAAAGAATTAGAAATTTGTTTGCAAAAATTTTGCTTAATTCCAAGATTATTCCCAAAACGAACTGCGCGCCTAATCAGTCGTCGGGTAAAGTATCCTTGGTCTTTGTTTGAAGGAACTGCTCCATCAGATATTAAAAAAGTAGCTGCTCGCAAGTGATCTAAGATAACGCGAAACGCAAATGTTTGCTCTTTATTTTTAGCATATTTTTTACCTGAAATTTCTTCAATTTTTCTTTTTGCATCCTCAAAAATATCAATTAAAAAAATGTCAGGATTATCATTAGCTGCAGCTAAAATTCTTTCAAGCCCGCCCCCAAAATCTATATTTTTTTTGGGTAAGAATTTAAAAGTATTTTTGGTTTTTATATACTCTATAAAAACACTATTTCCAATTTCCATAAATCTTCCGCAATCGCAGTTTGGGTGGCATGGAAGGTCTTTCCATTGTGAATTTTCATGCAGATTTCGTTCTTTTCCGAAATCCCAAAAAATCTCTGAATCAGGACCTCCTGGCTCACTCTCAGGCATTTTTATAGGAGTTCCTGCGCGCGACCACCAGTTTTTTTCCTCGGGATAGAAAAAAATCCTTCTATTTTGTATCCCTTTTTTTTCTACATTGTCCACAATTTTTGCGTCAACACCCACTTTTGCAAATTCCTGTTGCCAAATTTTCGCAGATTTATTATCGCGCGTAATTTCTTTATTTTTTGTCCCGCGAAAAACCGTTACATATATTCGCTTTGGATCTAATTTTATCTCTTTTGTCAAAAACTCAAAAATCCAAGAAATTTGCTCTTTTTTAAAATAATCTCCAAGCGACCAATTACCCAACATCTCAAAAAAAGTTGTGTGTCTGTTATTACCAATTTCTTCAATATCTTCTGAACGAAAACATTTTTGAGAATTTACCAACCGCTTGCCAAGAGAATGAGATTCTCCAAGCAAAAAAGGCACAAGGGGCTGCATTCCCGAACCAGTAAAAAGAGTTGTAGAATCATTTTCTGGAATCAAAGATGCTGAAGGAATAATCACGTGCCCCTTGTCTTTAAAGAATTTTAAATATTTCGCGCGAATTTTGTTTGAGTTCATATTTTTTTTAACATATATAGATAAAATTGTTTCAAACGAGTTTATAATATATTTTTCTTATTGAGATTGTGAACAAATAAACAATAAACAAATGCGCGCAATTGTAAAAACAAATAATATATGGCTGTAGGTATTGACCTTTCACTCAAGCACACTTTTATGATTATCTTTACAATTGCTTCGTTTTCTGTGCTAACAATAATATATATTAACATAATTTCTGCAGCAAGTTCAACTTATACAGGTCTTGTAGGAGAAAATTTAGCACACGCAATTAACATTGTTTATGCAGCTCCATCTGATCGTGATTCAACAATGTTGCTAACGCAAACAAAAGGCAGGTTTGTGGTTAATTTTCCTGATTCTGAAAATGGCACTTTTGTCACTGAGTCCATTGATGACCGCGATTCAACAAACAAAACAACACACACATCTTATATTTTTAGAGATATTATTATTGATATTAATAAAACTGGCTTTGAAACACTTGAAAGCAATATACAAGTATGTCCTGCTGGAACGCAAGAATATCAAACCCCATTAATAAATAAAAAAGGAGAGTGCGCCAGTAATCGTGAAAAACCTTGCTTTAAAATAATAAATAAAGAAGTTAAATGTCATGCGCAAGAAAAAGTATCAGAGAATGCATTTATCTTTTCAGGAAGTGTTTGCATTAAAAAAGCAAGAGCAGACCCCACAAAAATAACACTATATCATCCAAATAAGGAGAAAAAATGTTAAATAAATTGTGGCTTATTATCCAAATAAGGAGAAAAAATGTTGAATTTGAATAAAAGATATAATATTCTAAAGTTAAACAAAAAAGGTGAATCACCTGGTGAAATATTTATATTGCTTCTTTTTGTAATATCTGTTATATCAATATGCTTTACTTTTTATATTATTGTTGTAAAGTTTAATTATAATGTTGTATTAAATACAAATGAGCAGCATGCGCAAGAAGTTGCCTTGCGGATTGTTCAAAACCCTTGGCCATGTTTAGCATACAAAGATCCAATAACCGGCCGCCTACACCCATATATTTTAAATGGTAGTGCATTTTCTGGTAAAAAAAATGAAGTAGAAAACAAGAAAAACGAATTTCTTGCGAACTGTTCAAATATTTCTCACACAAATTGTAGAATATATATATTTTATTATGGGGAGCATATATTTAAAGGCAGAGGAGTAAGTCAATATGTCTTTTATAAAACTAAAGATGCTGCTCTTGTTTGGGACATGGGTCTTGCACACAAACAATATTTTTTGCCTGTGGCAATAAGGTTTTCTGACAAAGACATAAGACGAGGGGGTATAGAGATTAGATGCGATTCAAATTAAACCATCGCGGAGATATAGGCAGCCCATTTGCTATAATAGGCGCGATAATTTTGCTTATGGCTCTTATGGGTATTATTGCAGCTGAGATGATGCTAATGGATCATCAGGAAAAAGAGATAAAAATAATTCAAAAAACAACAAAAAGCATAGCTCAGCCTACACTAATCGTTGCTCTTCAAAGCACATATAATGGAGAGCCATTTAGCACAACTTTTGCAGATTATTATTGTCAGTTTCACAAGGGAAGCGCGCAGCGTCAAGAAATAAATAGTGAATTGAGACAAAGAATTGAATTGGTTGCGCGCAAGAGTAGCCAAGCACCATATTTGCGTGTAATGGACTGCACAAACCATGCTTGTTATAATGTGTATACAATCGGAAAACTACCAAAAAATCCAGAAAAAGCAGCCACCACAATAATTTCAACAGCAGAAGCAACAATGTCACAGTCCTGCATCGAACATACAGAATATGTGAAAATAGATTTAATATTATAAGAGTAAAAAAGTGTAAAAAATGATTTGGGCAAAGGGTTGGATAAAAAAATATGTGGTTATGAATAAAAAACATATTGTTATGAATAAAAAATATTGTTGTGGATATAGAATAGATTGTTATGAATAAAAAACATATTGTTATGAATAAAAAATATTGTTGTGGATATAGAATAGATTGTTATAAATAAAAAGAATAAAAAATATATGGTTATGAATAAAAAAGGTGCTTTTTCTCTGATGGTTTTGCTCTTTATAGGGACAGTAATATTTACTTATTTCACTACTTCTTCAATTCAATCAACACAACGCACGATTTATGAAAGCGAGGCATCTATTTCACAAATGCGGGAAAATGTTGAGGCAACAACAGGGGTTTTTGAAGGTTTGGAAAGCGCATTAAGACGGTCAGTAGAAGGTGCAATACTTGAAACTGCTTGGTGTGGCGGGGCTCAAACTTGCGGAGCAGATAATCCTATGGTTTGGTGGAAAGGTGATCTTATAAAAAATAAAGATAAAAATATAGAGTTGCCGACAGTTAAAAATATATCTGATTTGTTTGTATTAAAACAAAAAAAATTGTTTTTAAATATTGCTAAAACTTTGCTTTCAGCAGATAATTATGAAAAATATAATGATGGTGTCTATAAATTTAAAGGAGAATATCTTGATTCTGAGTTTTTTTCTGGTTTTTTCAATAAAGTGTTTTCAGCGATTATTTCTTGGTTTACTGGACTGCCTTCTGTTGTGTTTAATTTTAATAATATTTTTATCACAGATAGCACAACTAACCAAGCAATTGCTGTGGGAGATACTTTTAATGTAACAGTATCTCCAAAAGAAGAATTAGTATTTGTGCGAGGAAACAGCAATATTACACTCAATGGCACACTGAAATATGAAAACCACAACACAGAATTTTTATATGCTTTTGCCTTTTTGAGAAATGATGCAAGTTCTGGTTTAAATAAGTTAAATAAATATTTAGAGCAAGAAATTATAAAGTACTTAACAGACAATGGGGGTTTTATTGATAATTGCACAAGCACGCGCCCAACTATTGAGAAGGCTAATAATTATACTAATCTTTTTGTTTGGGATAAAAATAAATATATATGGAATAAGAGTTATAGTTTAAAGGATTCGGAATGTGGGTGCAATACTAATACTTCAGGAAATAATAAATATAATTCTACTACTAATAGTTTTTGCCAAAATGATAATGATACAAATAATACACTTAATGGCATGAATATGGATCAAATAAAAGAAAATATCACAAAGCAAGTATGGAAATATTTAAACAATTATGAAAAAAGCGCTACAGATAATATAAAAAAACAGGGACGAAATTGGAAAATAGAAATTATCAATAGAGATATAGATATAGTAAGAAGAAACACACCATATACTATTCCAAAAGAGTGTTGTGTTGATCTT
>PFSX01000039.1:0-504 GCA_002789275.1 Candidatus Huberarchaeum crystalense
ATTATCCATCCAAGATTTCCCCACAAAAACCACACAGCGAAAGAAACATATCCCCAATAGAGTCTATGCGCTTTAATTGTGGTTTTATTCATTTAAATCAACTTCCAATTTAACTGTCAAAACATCATGCTTTAGTGATCTTTCACAAAACATAGCATTTTACTTCTTTGTATATAATATTACGTTACGAATCTCGGTTGTGTGTATATCACTTTCACGTGAATCGAAACCACACGTATAACATAATAAATATAGATCATCCGCTTTACCACATAAATGCAGTGTGGTTTCCCCACACACACATTCAAGATCACCCATTGGGATGTTCTTCTCAATTATGTCTTTTATAAAGTTTTTCTTTCGTATTTTAGTCACCTTCTTGTCTTCAATTTTATTACCAACTTGTTCCTGTAATCCAGGAACTGGTATGTTTTCATTGTTCTCCGTTTTTTTATTTACTTCAGTCATATTTGTTTGTTTATTTAAAATATATTGACTGCCCAA
>PFSX01000039.1:540-745 GCA_002789275.1 Candidatus Huberarchaeum crystalense
TTAACACAATATACTTAATACTCCCATATCGTGATAATGCTGCTTGCATATCACAGCATACTGTGTATATGTTGGTTCAAACTCATCTTTATTTATAGAACCAAGTTTATCAAGAGGTAGTTTTGGTTTTCTACCTCTTGTCTCAAACCTTGGGCATCTTAATACTTTTATATGCCCTTTCCTATCTAAGTATGCTAAAGCCATA
>PFSX01000039.1:765-1272 GCA_002789275.1 Candidatus Huberarchaeum crystalense
ACAACAGGAACATAGTCTTTCAATTACCATTGAAGACTTATACCTGTTAAGCAAAACAAGTACCGGTTTGGATTTAACGGTTCTACCGTTTAATATATCAAGTATCGCATCATTAGCTACTCCTGATGTTACACTTACCTCAAATGGGTAATATGTTACTTGATATATTATTCCGTTTCTCCTCACAGTGTAGCCAATTGGATTGCTACCAACACATACTTCCTCCCGAACCAAACACGTTCGGTTGACAGTTATTTCTGCCATTTTGTTGTTTGTTTTATTTTTTTATTTTTAATCTATTAACACTTGCATTCTCCGTACATGTGTTCACATACCCTGCAGTATGATAGGGATACTTTACCGATCAAACTACATTCAAATTCAGATTCATTTTCGCTCTGAATTTTTTCTTCAATTTTTTGTTCTGCCGCAGATAAGCCCTTAGCGACTGTTGGGCTATTTGTTTTATTCATTTTTTCGTTGTTTTATAGGCATTCTAAGTCTCTC
>PFSX01000072.1 GCA_002789275.1 Candidatus Huberarchaeum crystalense
GATAAACTTCTGTACAGGAAGCATCATTTAACTTTTTGGTACAATCTTCACAGGAATTACATTCACATATTTCTGCTGCTACTATTGGATTTAAAACTAATAAAATTGCTGATAGCAAGCATATTTTTATGATTATATTTTTCATTTTCATTTGTATTCGTTCATTTTCTTTATTTTTATCTTTTTTATTCATATTATATTGTATTAAATTATCTAAAAACAAGCAAAAACATTATGAGCAATCAGATATATAAAATTTTTATGATTATATTTTTCATTTTCATTTGTATCCACTAGAATTATGACTTTCTTTTTTGACTATTTCTTTTTTGTCTACTTTTATTTCTTTCTTCACTTTATCCTTATTTTTTTCATCTTCTTCCCCCACAGTTTTTTTCTCTGCACTTTCTTTTATTTCTTTTTTCACTTTATCCTTATTTTTTTCCTTTTTTTATTCACTTTTTTATACTTTTTTCAACTTCTTTTTTCACTGGTTCTTTCCCCACATCATTTTTTTCATCATCTTCTTTTTTGACTATTTCTTTTTTGTCTACTTTTATTTCTTTTTTCACTTTATCCTTATTTTTTTCATCTTCTTTCTCCACAGTTTTTTTCTCTGCACTTTCTTTTATTTCTTTTTTCACTTTATCCTTATTTTTTTCATCTTCTTTCTCCACATTTTTTTTCTCTGCACTTTCTTTTATTTTTTCAGCTTCTTTTTTCACTGGTTCTTTCCCTACATCATTTTTTTCATCAGCTTCTTTTTTGTCTACTTTTATTTCTTTTTTCACTTTTTTAATTTTGATTTTTCTATTGATTTTTGGGTTGAATATTTTTATCTTTTTTTTCTTTGCATCTTCGACAATTTTTGTTTTTAATTTTGCTCCAATTTGAGCAGCAACATAAATTCCTTGTGTTTTTGGATCAACTTTTTCGAGTTCTTTCAAATTGTGAATCCAAATAGGTCGCAAACCAGAAGGATGCAGGCCTCTTAAATTTTCTGGCTGTTTGTATCCAATATTTGGCCTATTATGAGGAAATTCTGTTTTTCTGCGAAAATGGCTATGAATTCCTGGCAATCTCCATTTTTCATCCAATCTTCCATGCGATGAAGATATTCCTACGCGCATAAATCGCGGTTTTCTTATTCCTGTTTTTAAAATTTTTGCCTTATTTCTTAAAGACATTATTTACCCTCCACAATATAAATACCATCTTGAAATACTCTGCGGTCTTTGTTTAGAATCTTTGTTGCTTTTTCAATGTTTGCTGCTGTGCATCCTACATCTTCTTTATTATTTCCTCTGACTATAATGTCAGCACCCTTGACTTCAACTGTTGTTCCTTTTGTTATTTTTGCTGATCTTGGAGATCGTTCGCCCAAAAAGTTTGATATTATTACTATATTTCCTTGCTGTTTTAGTTGTATTGGAAAGTGCTGGTATATGATTTTTAATTTCTTTTCCCAACCTTCTTGGACTCCACGAAGCATATTTTTTATGTGAGCTGTTGTTGTTTTGAGCGCGCACTTACCTTTTTTTGTTTTTTGTATAGATTCAATCGTTAAAACAGAATCATTAACATTAAACTTTATATTTAGATGAGCAAAATTTCTTGAACTTTTGGTGTTTTTGCCTGTTATTTCTATAATTCTGCTGTCTTCTTTTATTTGAACGCCAGACGGAATTACAATTTTTGTTATCATCTTTTTTTCCTGTTTTTCTACCATTTTTTTCCTAATATACAACAGCGACTACAATGCCGCCGATTCCTTTTTGTTTTGCTTGAATGTGAGTAATTATGCCCCGAGATGTTGATAAAATAATCCTTCCAAGATCTTTTGCAAGAAGATACCTCTGTTCCCACCAAATATAATTTTGTTTGTTGAATGGTGATCTTGGTTTTATTGAGGCACAATAATTAATTTTTCCTGCTAATGTAACTTTTGCAAATTCTCCGCGTGTGGTCTTTGTTAATTCATAATCTTTAATATATTTTTCTTCTTTTAAAACCAGCAAAATTTCTTTAAGAAGGCCGTTAACTTGAATCAGAACTTCGTTTTGTTTTTGCAAATCAGCGTTCTTGATTTTTGTTAACATATTTGCTACTATATCTGTCATTTAATCCACCTTATCAAATCCAAGTTCATAGGCATTGTCGCGCATACAATTTCTGCATATTCTTAGCCCGTATTTTTTGATCACACCTTTTTCTCTTACTCCGCAAAAAATGCATGCTTTATCTTTTGCATCCATTA
Organism: Candidatus Huberarchaeum crystalense; assembly: GCA_002789275.1. Lineage (GTDB taxonomy): Archaea > Huberarchaeota > Huberarchaeia > Huberarchaeales > Huberarchaeaceae > Huberarchaeum > Huberarchaeum crystalense. The sequence continues at coordinate 2,258 of PFSX01000072.1, forward strand.
TTTTGTTAGTTTTTTTGACTTTTGCGTTTGCAGGCGTATTTTTGACTTTTAAAGTTATATGAGCCATATATTTTTGTTGTTAATTTTGTTAATTTAATTGTTTTGGTTTTTTAGCACATTTTTGACTAAATTAAAAATCATCTTATGACCATCAGTATTTGGGTGAAGAACATCATCCAAGGTTTTAATATATTCTGAAGACAGTTAACCATAATCTTTTTATCATCAAATAAAACTCACATAGCCTATCCGCAAAGTAAAAGTTAAATCACTTTGTCAAGAATGAAGTGAAAATTTTAAATCACAACATGTAGTTTATTTATTTATACTTTTTATTTATTTTTATAAAAAATTTATTTTACATCATAAAAAGTTATAATGCAATTTTTATAAATATTTTTACTTTGCAAAATACCTTATGGTCTTTAAATTTAAACAACAAGCAAAACCACATCCTGTTTGCGAAATGATTGAAAAAATAAGACAAACATTTTTAAAGTTTGGACTTAGTGAAGTTATAAACCCTATGATAATTGAAGAATCAGAAATTTATAAACAATATGGGCCAGAGGCAGCGGTTATTTTGGACAGATGCTTTTATCTCGCAGAACTTCCGCGACCAGAAATAGGACTTAGTAACAAAAAACTTGATAAAATAGATAAAATTGCTCCCATGTGGAGAGAAGAAATATGCTCAGAATACAGCAAAAGCAGCTGTTGTTATTGCAGTCAAAATTTGGATACAAATTCAGAAACAATTCTTAAAACTCTGTTGCGCGAGTATAAAAAAGGCAATATTGAAGGCGACAATATGCTTGAAGAGATGGTAAAACAACTAAATATATCAGCACAGCAAGCTAGCTGCATTCTTGACGAAGTTTTTACAGAGTTAAAAGAAATCAAACCACAACCAACAACAAAAACACTTCGCTCCCATATGACTTCTGCGTGGTTTTCTGTTCTTGCAAAAGCACACAAAAAATCAGAAATTCCTATTGGATTTTTTTCAATAGGTCCAAGATTTAGGCGCGAGCAAAAGTTAGATGCAACCCATCTTTACGAATCAACAACTGCCTCAGCAGTTGTGATGGCTCAAGAATTTTCAGAGACAGAAATTTTTAGTTTTGTAGAAAAGTTATGCAATAATTTGGGTTTCAAAAAAATAAATATTATCAGAAAAAAAGCAACAGCTCAATATTATGAAAACAACAAAGAATGGGAGGTTTATGCTTTGATAAACGGCAATGATGTTGAAATTGCTGACTTTGGTTTGTACTCAAAAAGAGCATTAAAGAGTTATAAGATAACTCACTCTGTTTTTAATATAGGATTTGGAGTAGAGCGACTTGCAATGCTATCAACAAAAAACAATGACATAAGAAATCTTGTTTATTGGCATATGCAAGAAGGCGTTTCTTTTTCAGACAAAGAACTCATAAAACAAATTGAAATAATTGAGAAACCTAACACAGAACAAGGATTAAAACTCAAAGAATTAATTGCAAAAACCGCAAAAAAATATGCTTTTGAAAAATCACCTTGTAGATTTAATGTGTTTGAGGACAAGTTTTTAGGAAAAAAGATAAAGGTCTCTGTTGTTGAAAAAGAAGAAAACACAAAATTGCTCGGTCCTGCCTGTTTAAATAACATTTATGCGTTTGAGGGCAGCATATATGGCATTCCTCCTAAAAATTCATTTAAAGGAACAAACAACATAAAGAACAAGGGAATCAAAGCAAACTTTAATTTTTTAGACGCTATTTCCTCTTATTTTGCGGCAAAAATAGAAGAGCGAGTTTTGCAAGAGTTAAAAAAGACCGATTTACCAAAAGCAAATGACAAATATGGCAAAAACAACAAGAAAACAAACTTTTGGCAGTTAAAAATGGCAAAAACACCTGCAGAAGTCAATATAAAAATAAGCGAGCCAGCAAACAGATTTATTACCTCTAACAACAAAAAAATAATGCTTAGAGGGCCAATTTTTATGGGTATTGAATTAAAAATAGAGTAAATAATAATACCAAATAATTATTAATTATTGTTACTCAGTTACTCATAATTAAAGAAGTTAGATTTGCTAACTATTATTAGTATTGATATTATTTATTAAAACAAATAAGTATTAACAAGGATATTATTTATTAAAACAAATAAGTATTAACAAGGATATTATTTATTAAAACAAATAAGTATTAACAAAAAGTTATGCACAATAAGACACTTTTATCTCACTTTTTTCACCCAAAAAATATGGGAAAAATGAAAAAACCAAGTGGATATGGGCGCGCAGGAAACCCTGTTTGCGGCGATATAATGGATTTTTATTTGAAAATAAAAGATGAAAAAAGTAAAGCAATCATTAAAGATGTCAAGTGGGAAACCTTAGGATGTCCTGTTGCATTGGCTAATAGTTCAGTTCTTAGTGAAATGGTAAAAGGAAAGGCACTAAAAGATGCTGAAAAAATTACGCAGAAACAAATTATTAAAAAGCTCGGCGGCGAAATTCCCCATCAAAAACTTCATTGTTCAATGCTGGCACTTGATGCTTTTCATCAGGCTATTAACTATTATAAAAAGAAAAGGAAGATTATTGAACTTAAAACAAAACCAAAAACCAAGCATAACTTCAATTAAATCCAATATTATAACAAAATCACTAAATGCAAATTATTCTTAACTTAAATAAATATATAGATTATTAACTAACTTAACACTTGTTTTTTTTAATAAAAGTGCGCAAACCTTTTTATATAATTGCTTGTTTTTACAAACAAATCATCTGATAAATGCTTGGTTAATTTATTTTATAAAAATAAACCAAATTCTAAAAAAGTAGGGGAAGAGAGTCGAACTCTTTTAAACCGGTCTGCAGCCGGACGCGTGGCCGTTCCGCCACCCCTACATAAATTTTTAAAAAATTTATAGTTTATTTTATTTTAGCAATCTCCTTAAACGCTCCTATTATTTTGTCAATTTCCTTTCTTGTTAATCCAAATGTGCTCAGTTTAAAATTCTTTGTCAACCCGGGTTTAATACCAGTAATCCCGCGCGCCTTCAATTCGTCGTACAAAAAAAAGCCCCTGCGCTTGTGTGTCGTGGAAATCTCATAAAAAACCAATGTCTCAAAAGCCATCAAGTCGTGATTATGCGGCTGCTCCCCTATTGCTTTAATTCCTCTAATTTTTGTGATTTCATCTGAAAAATAGCGCGCATTTTCAACCTCTTTGTCCCAATTTGCGACTCTTTTGATAACATAAGGAAACGACGCCATCAATGAAATTATCGAATGCCCGCGGCTAGTGCATCCTAATTCTTCAACTCCTTTTAATGGATAATTTTTTGATTTTGCGAAAACTTGCTCAGCCCATTTTTTTGTTGCTCCAACAACACCGATTGGCCCTGATGCAGCCATTGATTTGTGGCCTGAGCCAACAATAAAGTCAGCGCCAATTTCTTTTAAATTAATAGGCATTCTTCCAACAGCATAAGCGCCGTTGATTATAAGTGGAACTTCAGCATTTCTGCAGATTTCTGCAACTTTTTTTGCGTCAGGTAAGTTTCCATAATTACCATCAGGATAAGTAAGTAGTGCTAGTTTTGGCTTTCTTCCTGCTGTTTCCATTTCCTTAATCTTTGACGCAAAATCTGTCTCATTTATTTTGTGTTCAGGAGCACTAGTTTTTGGTGTTTTTTCAATATTTAGTCCTGCTCTTTCTGCTGCTACAAAAGTCGAATAATGCGCGTTTACATCAATTAAAATCCAGTCTCCTTTTTCGCAGATGGTGTGCATAATCATAAATTTTCCCTCTCGCGCACCATTTGTTATTCGCACCTCGTCGCATCCCAAAAATTTAGGTAGAGTTTTGTGAACAAATGTTTCAATCGGTGGTCTTTGTATCTTATCAAGACAGCCCCTGCAAAAGTCGCAGACAGAATAGCCGTCAAGCCATTGGTTAAGGATTGCGCGTGTTTCTAGCGGAATAATACCTCCTCGCTGAAGTGGGTTAAGGTTAATTAATCCAAGATTTTCACGATTTAGATTTATCTTGTTATGATTTTCCTGGTTATGATTTATTATACTAGGATTTTTATGATCTAAATTTGTTTTTTGAAATGTCATATTGTTTTTAAGATTTTACTTATTAATTTGTGGAGTTGTATTATTTTTAGTGTTATTTTTTAATTTCTGTTTTTTATTTGTTTCTTTTTGCTTTTTTGCTTAATTAATGTTTTGTGTGTGAATATAAAAAATAAGCAATTACAACCACAAATCCAAGAATTATAATTATATCTATAATCTGACTGTATTTGATAATTTCTGACCAATTGTTTTTCAATGAAAATCCAATATATACTAAAAAGGTGTTCCAAATTCCTGCTCCAATTATAGTAAAAACTGAAAATTTTAACAGATTCATTTTTCCAATTCCTGCAGGTATTGAAATAAAATGACGAACAACAGGAATAAATCCGCCAACAAAAACAGTTATTTCGCCGTGCTTTTTAAAAAATGTTTCGGTTAGATTGAGGTGGTGGTTGTTAAGAAAAACATACTTGCCGAATCGTTTTATAAAATGCCTTCCACCAAAAGCGCCAATATAATATGAAATCAAAGAGCCAATTAAACTTCCAAGTGTGCTAAAAAATACAACTCCTATAAAGGAAAATTTTTCGTGCGCAATCAAAAATCCAGCAAAAGGCAGAACTGCCTCGCTTGGAACAGGAAAAATCGTACCTTCCATTGCCATCAAAACAACAAGGCCTGCATAGCCTGCGCCTGCTATAAAATTTACAATACTTTCTACTAATATCTCTGTTAACATATTTTTATTTGAATATATTTTTTTAGATTAACAATTACCCCCTATTATTTTTCATATTTATGTTTGCTCTTTTTTAGATTAACAATTATATCCATCTATTATTTTTTATATTAATTTTTATATCTTATTTTTTATAATATATTTATTTATAATTTACCTATTTAAGTGGGCTTATATTTCTCAATTTTTCAATAAATTTTGGCAAAACGCTTAAAAAATAATCTATTTCTTTGTTTGTTGTGTATTTGCTTATTGTAATGCGAAGCGATCCGTGAGTTTGCTCTGGACTTAAACCAAGCGCGCGCAAAACATGGCTTGGTTCTAATGATTTTGAAGCACAAGCAGAACCAGTTGAAACAGCAATTCCTAAATTATCTAAATGCATTAGCAATGACTCGCCTTCAATCTTGTCAAATCGCACATTTATGTTGTTGCATGCTCGTTGCGTCAACGACCCGTTTAAATGACTGCCTTTGATTTTTAAGATTTCTTTTATTGTTTTGTTTCGAATTTCTGTCATTTTTTTAATATCTTCTGGCTTTATAACATCAACTGCTGCGCCAAAACCAATAATTCCGGGAATATTTTGAGTGCCCCCTCGCAGACCATCTTCCTGCCCCCCACCATGCACCCATGGCTCGATTTTTACGTTGTTTTGAATATAAAGTGCTGCAACTCCTTTTGGCCCATGAATTTTGTGCGCACTTATTGTAACTAAATCTAAAAAATATTTGTCAACATTGAGAGGAACTTTTGTAAAACTTTGGCATGCGTCTGTGTGAAAATAAATTCCTTTTTCACGGCAAATTTTTCCAATCTCACAAATCGGCTGTATTGTTCCAATTTCATTATTTACATGCATAACTGAAACCAAAATTGTATCTTTGCGAATAGCTTTTTTTAGCGCGCCAACATCAACAATTCCTTCTTTGTTAACATCCAAATAAGTTATTTCAAACCCTTGTTTTTCTAACCATTTGCAACTTTCAAGCACGCAACTATGCTCTATTTTAGATGTGATAATGTGTTTCCCTTTGTTGCGATTAGCAAAGGCAACTCCTTTAATTGCGAGATTGTTTGATTCAGAACCGCAACCAGTAAAGACCAAAATACCTCTTTTAGCACCCAATTTTTCTAAAATGCGTTTGCGCACCATTTCAATTGCCTTTGCTGGCTCTCTTCCAAACAGATGAATGGAGTTAGGATTTCCAAATTTTTTAGTTAAATATGGCTTCATTGCTTTCAAAACTTCAGGTGCAATTTGCGTTGTTGCTCCATTATCTAAATAAATAGTGTTAGTCATATATTTTTGTTGCGTTTATAAATTTTGTGCTGGGTTGCTCTTTTTCTTTTAAATATATTATAAATATTATAGATAAACATAAACTTACTGATGTTGAACAATTTATCAAAAAATTCCACGAAGACAAAAAGCAAAACAAACTCGATTTATCCCTTGATGAAGATTTATCAATAGCAATTATGAATCTGGTGAGTATTGAAGAACACTTCTTTTTTACAGCTGAAAAAACAAAGAAAAGAAAGTACTTTGATTTGCTGAAAGAGGTGCGCGAAATGCGAAAGAGCTTGTTGAAAAAAATTGTAAAAAATCAAGAAGGTGAAATATGGTGCATTTCAAAGCATTTATTAGCATCTTCTATGCGGCTAATGGAAGTAGGGACAAAACTTTTAAAAGAGGACAGAAAAGACGAAGCATATGACTTGTTTGATAACTCATACAAACTTTACACTTTATTTTGGGCATTGAATTTAAAATTAATTGATGTTGGTGAGATAAAGGAACTGCATGGTAGCGCGCTCAACAAAACAGACAAAAACAAAAGTATTTTTCAGAAAATTGGGAATATTATTGATAAAACATTAGATTGTTGTAAAGAGTAAATTTTTAGATATTATTGATAAAACATTAGATTGTTGTAAAGAGTAAATTTTTAGATATTATTGATAAAACATTAGATTGTTGTAATAAATATGGATTAAATAAGAGAGTATTTCTAATTTTCAGGTTTTTTAAATAATTATATTTACTCTGACTTTTTTAAATAAGATATAATAACTAAGTTAAATTAAACATAGTTTTTTAGAGGATTTTTACAAAGCAAGATTTATATAAAAAATTCCACAAAGACAAAAAGCAAAGTTAATTGTAGTTCAACTTCTTAGATTAATTATAAAAATCTTATGCAAAAACTCATTGTAATATCTGATCTTCACGGCGCATTTGACAATCTGGAAAAAGTGCTTAAATATGCTATTGAAACCAAGCAAAACATTCTTTTTTGCGGTGATGTAATTGGATATCCTAATGAAGAAGATATTCCTGGAGATAAAAATAAAAAGGAACAACTAATTTTGTTTAAACAATATGCAAAAAAGCAATGGAAAACATTTGTCGAAGTTTGCGAAAAATACCCGCAAGTTCAGATTTTTAGTGTTCTGGGAAATTATGATTTTAAATCGTTTGTTAAAGATAAAAAATTTGCAAAAAACAACTTCAATGTTGAAGCAAACTCTAAGAATATTCAAAATTTAAAGATATGTGGGTGTGGTGGCGCAGATTATATTGTTAGTTTTTTACGAAGATGGGGCTATGTTAGAAATATATCTTTAAAAAATTTGCGTACAAATTGCGATATTTTTATATCTCACGAGCCAGTGTTCGGCTATGGCGATATTTCCTCTTTTATAATTATAGGGGGTGGAAAAATTATTGTATTTCCTATGAAAAAAGATATTGAAGCCCTAAAAAAACTTGCGCCTGATGATTCGCTTGTTGATTTGTTAATTGATATTGGCGACTTAGAAAAAGAAGATCTTAAAAAGAAAAAACAAAGCGACAAAGAGCAAAAGATAATTGATTTTTTAAAAAATTTAAAGAAAAAAGATGTTCAGCAAACCCATGTTGGAAAACATATTCTTAAAAAATTTATTGAAAATAACAAAAAAATAAAATTATTTGTAGCAGGACATATTCATTCTGAGCAATCAGCAACAGAAGTTAGAACTATGGCTAAAATCAAGCCTGGCGAAACAATTTACACCACTCTTGTGTTAAATCCAGGACCATTGATGGAAGGCAATTTTGCAGAAGTGGAAATTAGTAAAAGAAAAGTTAGGTTTGTAGGGTTTGGTAAAATTGAATAAAAATATATTTTTATTTTAAGGAGTGTAAATTTAGATTTAATTATCAAAAAATATATTATTTACTGCTTAAAATCTCAATTACATCTCCATTGTTAAGCACTGTTTCTCGCCCAATTTTTTGTTTTTTCTTTACATCAATTGCACCAATAAAATTATCTCCAAAATCAGTGTGAAGTTTGTAAGCAAAATCAAGCGTCGTGGCATTTGGCGGCATTAAAAATGCATCGGGCATTACATTTCCCTTAGAATCCTCTAGTTTGTTTACTCCCCCAGGAAAAATTATTTTATATTTGAGAAGGTTAAAGACAGCGAAATTAAGTGTTTGTTGAACACCTGTTCCATTGACTTTTTGCATTATTGTTCTTATTTTCTCTATCCCTTGTTTTTGCTGGTCTGTTAGTTTGTTTGGCTCTAAAATCTGAAAATCGTTGTCCCCTGGAACATATTTTATTATTTTTTGTTTTTCTGCAAATCTAAGTTGAATTTCTGCGAGCGCGCAGGTCGGAATAAAAGAATATTGCGGAAATGTAGAAACAAGGCGGTTAAAATTGCTTTCTGAACCTTTAATATCTATTTTATTTGCTGCGAAAACCATTGGTTTGGATATTAAACGAAGATTTTTTGTAAAGGTTTTGTATTCGTCGTCTGACCAAAGTGTAATCAATTTTCCTTTTAAATTTGACTTTGTTATAGCATCTATAACTTGTTTTTCGCGGACATTTAACCCACTAAAATGTTCGGCAATGAATTTCTCAACAGGTGTGTCTGTTGCCATTAAACGAAGTTGACGCTCTATCTTTGTTTTTCCGCGCATAAAAATATTAAAATACCAATCATCTAACTCTTTTTCAATGAATTTTACATCTTCTACAGGATCATTTTTTCCAACCTCAATAATTTCCCCTTGCATATTTGTTGAACCTGAAATATCAATGATATGAATCAAAGCATCAACATTTGACAAATCATCTAAAAACAGATTTCCTAATCCTTTTCCTTCTGCAGCACCAGGAACCAAGCCAGCAACATCAACTAATTCAAAAGGAACAAATCTTTGTCCATCAATGCAAAACCCGTGTTGTGGATTGCATTTGACTTTAAAAAAGTTTTCAGCAGGACATTCTGCGCGCACATATGCCACACCAATATTTGGCTTAATTGTTGTAAAAGGATAATTTTGAATTTCAATGTCTGTCATTGTCGCTGCTTTGAAGAAAGATGATTTTCCTATATTTGGTTTTCCAATGATTCCTATTTTCATAAATTGTTTTAATAAACTAAAAATAAACAATAACTTAAAATATAACTTATTAAAAATTCGCTTTAATAATGCAATATACAAAGTTTACTTTATAAACTATTTATAATTTTCTTGTTCTGCAAGAAATTACAGTTTATAGCAACTTTTTATAGTTAGGCTTTGCATAAATAACATATGGCATTTAGTATGGGTGAAAAGATTAGAAAAATAGAGATTAAAAACGCTGTAAAAGTAAATTATAAAAAAGCAGAATATTCTTTTGAAATTTTGGCAAAACCAAACGCAATTGAAAAGATAAAATCAGCAGAAACAGATAAAGATATAAGTGGTTTAAAACTTGAAGATATTTTGGTAGTCAGTGAAATATATTTAAATGCAGATGCAGGAAACATTGCAAAAAAAGAAGGTTTAACTCGTACTTTTGGCACTGAAAATAAGCGCGAAATTGCTATTATTATGATTAAAGAAGGAATTGTTGAAATTACAGTAGAACAAAAAAGAAAAATAATGAATCAAAAATTGGCGCAACTTGTTACCGCAATTCAGCGAAACGCAGTTGATTCTGTTACAAAAACAATAATTCCTACTGAACGCATTGAATTAGCAATAGACCAAGTTAATTTTAAAATAGATTTATATCAACCGCTTGAAAAGCAAATTCAAGTAGTAGTGAAAAAAATCCAGCCAATTCTTCCCCTTTCTTTTGAGAAAATTAAACTACTTATTGTTATTTCTCCAGAATATGCTCCGCGCAGTTACGGTATTTTAAAAAAGTTTCAATCACAAAAGTTTGAATATCGCAATGATGGTTCTCTCGAAGCAACAGTTGAATTAACAGCTAACCAAAAAATAGAATTTCTCTCACAAATTAACAAGTTAACAAAAGGATCTGCTAATATTACTGAAATCTCTTAGAGTTTGATAAAATCTTTCAAATATCTTTGGGTTTATGCAAATCAAACTTTTGAGTGTTATATTAAAAACACAATAATTTATGGCCAAAACAATGTCTTTTTCAAAAAACCAAGGAAAATATTCAAAAGTCACTAAAAAACCAAAACCTGAAAAACAAGAATTAAGAAAAGATATTGGAAAAATAAAACCTGAAAAACAAGAATTAAGAAAAGATATTGGAAAAATAAAACCTGAAAAACAAGAATTAAGAAAAATGACTAAAAAATCAACTGCAAAAATTGTTTTAAAAAAAGAAATATTGCAGCCAGAAACTTATACTTTTCCTAAAAAACATACAAAAACACCTGCTAGTTTAGAAGCATTGAAACACATTAAGTATTTTTTAAAAAGTGTTTTAGGTGAAGAATGTGCTGATTTTTTATATAAATTAAAATTAGACTTTGTTTATGAAGATTCTTGTTTGAAAGTAGATTATGAGCGGAGGATAGCTTGTAAGTATTTGTATATTCTTCAAAGCAAAGGAATTGCTGAATATATAAAAAAAGAGCGTGTAGAAGAAAAGGCGAGATTTGATTTTTTATGGGCAGTTAAAAGCGAGGAAATTTTAAGGCAAACTCATCTGTTTTATGTAAACAAACTTAATAAAATTAATGTAATTTTAGATATTATATCTACACAGGAAGCATATGTTGATTCAGCAGAAAAGATTTATAGTTTTGATGAAGCAGTTGAATGCAATTTTGTGGGCGAAGATGGCGCAGAACTAAAGCACTGCAATCTTCAAAAGCTACTTAAAGAAAAACACACACTTGAAAGAATTATTACTTCTTTAACAGATGTTCAGATAACTTCGCTTGTTTAAGTTTATGGTTCTGTCTCAAAAGATTTAAAACAATATTATGTAAATTAAATTTATAGTTGCAAATTATGTTAAACTCAATTTAATATGTTTGCTTTTCTTCGTGTTTATATTGTGTTTTGTGTAAAAATCATAAGCACAAATGATGAAAGATAGGCGGTCTGAACTATGATGATAACTTACATTCTGATGTGTTGTTATTAGGCGCTTTTTGATGTTTTGATAAAGTGCTTTGTTTTTTGTTAAAAAATTTTTGCAGAATTATTTTCATAGTTTTGAAGAATCGTGCTGTTAAAAATTTTTATAATGTTATTGTATATTCTTTTTTTATTATTATTTTTTAAGTTCAATAAAAAGCAACCACTTCAATGCTTTTAATGTTTTATGTTTTTAGACCTTTTAAGGTTTATATAACCAAGACTTTCTGAAAGTGTTTGTTAAAGAATTATTTTGTTTTTTAATTTTTTTGTGTTGTATTTCTTATTTTTATAATAGGTATTGAATCTAAATTTGCGTTCTTTGATGTGAAAAATAATATTAAATTGTGAATTCTTAACAAAAAATAATATTAATTCGCGCTCCTTGATGTGAAAAATAATATTAAATTGTGAATTCTTAACAAAAAATAATATTAGATTGTGAATTCTTAACAAAAATATGATGTTAACACTCGCAAATATCTTTAAATTTCGCAAGACACAAACACATTTGCTTCCTTTTTAAATCTAATTATCTACTATATATCTTAACAATTCATATAAAAATATAGGGGTTTTTAAATCCCTTACTAAATATGTTATGGCAGAAGAAGTTTCCACTAGATCACTTTCATATTTGTTTGGACGCAAAGTTTATCTAAACAACGGAGTATATGTAGGAACTATTGAGGATTTAATCATCACAAGTGACTCAATTCATAAAATAGAAGTTCGCGCAGGAAGTTCGCGCATTCAGGCACTTATTAGTAGCTCTACAAAAGGTATTAAAATACCCTACAATAGCGTCAATGCAATAAAGGATGTTGTTATTATTGATAATATTATTGGTTTGCCTGCAACTGACAAAGAATCTTAAGTTTGCTGAGTAAAATAAAAAATGTTTGATTATTGGTAGTAGTTAATATTTTGCGCATTCTTTATCTCTAACCTTATTCCACTCTCTATTAGGTGTTTCTTACACTCTAAAAATTTACTATAGTTTATTAACTAACCTTTAACACCCATTTATCAAAATAGCTAACAACAGTTGGTATAAAGACAACATATTAAAATAATTTATGTGTGTTTGTTTTATTAGTGTAGGGATAGTTAAAAAAATATTTTAAGTAAAAGGTAAAGATAAAAATAGTGAAGCTTCGCAACAAAACCAAATTAAATAACTCTCAACACCTTGCCATCTAAGTCAAGAATTATTTCATGTTTTTTATCTTTTGTTAAAACGCGAATATATTGTTTGCTTTGATAATCAAATTGGCTCGCAACTAAATCAGATGTTGAGACCTTAATACCTTTTGATGCAAGGGCAGATGCAGCGATTGTGATTAATTTTGTTCGATCTAAAACAGAAGCAGTTTTATCAGTAGATTTGTCTACTCCTTTTTTTGTAAGTTTTGCTATTGTGTTGTTTAATGCATCTTTGATTTTTCCAATTGATAGTGCTTTATTATTTATAAATTCTTTTATTCCTCCTCTTTCTTTTATCTTCTCTATCAAAGACAACGCTCCAAGAATTGCCCCAAAAACCAAAGCCAAAATAATTATAATCTGCGAAAGCAAACATACACTTATAATTATCGCAGCTATCAAAGGAACAATTAAAACAGCGAGAAGTATTGCAATATAAGGAATATTCTCTTTTTCAAATAAATTTGCAATCGCCTGTTTTGGATTTGATTTTAGATCTTCAAAAGAAATAGGCAAACTGAAGTTCGCTTTTTTCTTTATTAACAAATATGCAAAAAATGTTGATAAGAGTGTAAAAATGAGCAACAAAATCCAAGCAAGGGTATTAGGAATACAAGCAAATATTAGATAATTACATTTATCGCACTCGCTAGTTTTATCTCTTCCTACCAAACCATCTGTACCACAATCTACCACACAAAAACTTTTTTCATCTTCATCGCATATACCGTCGCCGCAATATTTTCCATCTATTTTACAAAAACCGCAATCA
>PFSX01000041.1 GCA_002789275.1 Candidatus Huberarchaeum crystalense
CATAGAAGATGGAAAAAAGATAAAAGAAGTTTTGGAGCGCACAATACAACAAGCACAAGAAAAGTTAGAGAAGTTGACAAAAAATAAACAAGAGCAATAATTTAAGATATATGCACAACAAATTCTAAGATTTTAAAATTTATTTTATTTATATTTTATTATTTTATTTATATAGATTATGCTTCTAAATAATAAGTTGCTATCTCTTTAATGGAAATATTTAGCTTTCTAAATAATAAGTTGTTATCTCTTTAATGGAAATATTTAGCTTTCTAAATAATAAGTTGCTATTTGTTTGGCGATAAATGCGCGCGCAGGTCTGAAATATTTGTTGCAAGGTAAAAACAAAGTTATACCTTTTGATTCCTCATTGCTTGGTTCTACTAATGCAATAATAGGTAATCCAAGCTGAATCGCATCTTTAATAAGATAGTCAGAGTAAAAGTCAAACATAAAAATTAAATCTATATCTAAAAAATCCTTTACATTTGTGTTTGTAAGATTACCTGCGCTGTAAGATGACTTAATATCACATCCAAGAATTTCGGCTAATTGCTGTATAGACATATCATTTGGATTTTTTGAAAAAAGTATTATTTTCTGATCTTTATAATTTTTAAGCATTTTTGCTATGTTTTTAATTTTATTATCTATTTTTGTCAGATCAAGAATTTTTCCTATTTTTGATCCAACATATGCAAACTCTTTATAACTTTTCCAAATTTTACCATGCGAATAAAGTGCGCGGCTTTTCATATAGCCCGACTGCTTTTCAAATATTTGCTTGTCAATTTCTACGCGCGCTTCTTCAATATTCATTGGTTTTGGTTTATCTTTTTTTTCATAAAAAGGAGTTTTGGCTAGTTCTTTTTGTACAATTTCTGTTTTAGACATAATCTTTTTGTATTGATTTCATATTAAAAATTTTATGGGCTTGTAGCTCAGGTGGTTAGAGCGCCGGTCTTATATGACTAAGTTTCTGTAAGAAACTTGAATTAGTTTGCAATGTTTGTAAGCAGGTTCATACTTTGCTTACTTTGGTTTGCAAGCAAGTTTTTATAAGTGCAGCTCGTGCTGTACTTGCTCTGAGAAAACCGGAGGCCCGGAGTTCGAGTCTCCGCAAGCCCATGCAACCAAATAAATAAAATTATGGTAAACTTACAAGCAATTAAAAACTATTTAGAACGATGCTACCGAATCCTAATTATTCTCAAAAAACCATCTGATGGAGAACTCAAACAATCATTGATAGTTACACTTATTGGGTTTTTGCTTGTAGGAGTTATAGCTTTGTTGATTTGGGTGTTTGCAAAAGTAATTTTTTCATAAAACTATGTTTTTTGAAATTAAATTTGATTTAAATTTGTAAGTTGTTTATACTTCTGTTTGTGCTTGTTGGTTTTTAAGCAAAAGTTATATAAAAATATATGCACATACTAACGATCCACAGCGATTATATAAAGGTTGAACCACAAGCAAAAGCACTTGAATCTGGCTATGACCAAGACGCACAACCATTTAATGCAGAAGATGCGCTTGTTGTTTTTATATCTGTTGAAAAAGGCGATGAATTCAATGAGATAAAGATTGTTGAAAACACCACAAAAGAGATATTATCAATTTATAACCAAGTTAAAGCCAAAGAAATTGTAATTTACCCTTACGCGCATTTATCCTCAAATTTAGCTCCAGCTTATCCGAGCAACAAAATTCTGAATGCTTTGGTTGAAAAGATCAAAGAAATTGCTCCTGTTAAAAAAGCGCCTTTTGGTTATTATAAAGCGTTTGAGTTAAGATGTAAAGGCCATCCTCTTTCTGAGCTTAGCAGAGAAATTACAGTTGAGAAAGAAAATAAGGAAGAGCAAAACCTTGCTTTAAAAGCAGAGGAAAAATTAAAATCATATTGGTATATTTTAAATGTTGATGGAAAATTAACACCTGCTGAAGAATTTGATTTCACTAGTCACGAAAATCTTAAAAAATTTGTAGATTATGAGGTCAAAAAAGTCAGAACATATGCTCAAACTCCTGCCCATGTTATATATATGCGCGCATTAGAATTAGTTGACTATGAATCAGGATCTGATGTAGGTAATTTGAGATGGTATCCAAAGGGTTCGCTTATCAAGCGACTTTTAGAAGAAAAAATTAACAACACAATGTTTAAATTAGGGGGAATGCAAGTTGAAACACCAATAATGTATGATCTCGCCCACCCTCAACTACACAAATATTTAAATAGATTCCCTAATCGTCATTATCTTGTAAAATCAGGAGATAAAGACCTTTTTTTAAGATTTTCTGCTTGTTTTGGACAATATTTAATAAGTCAGGATATGGTATTTTCATACAAACAATTACCTATAAAATTATATGAATTAACACACTATTCTTTTAGAAAAGAGCAAAAAGGCGAACTTGTTGGTTTGAAAAGATTGCGCGCATTTACAATGCCTGACATGCATACGCTTGTTGCTGATATGAATGCAGCAAAAAAAGAGTTTTATTTACAATACAAAGCATCGATGGATTGGATGAATGATATTGAACTTCCTTATGAAGTAGGAATAAGATTTGTTAAAGACTTTTATTATCAAAACGAGGATTTTGCAAAAGAACTTGTTAGTACTATCAAAAAACCAGTACTTATTGAGATGTGGGACGAGCGCCCTTTTTACTTTGTGATGAAATTTGAGTTTAATTTTATTGACGCTTCAGATAAAGCATCAGCTCTTTCAACTGTTCAGATAGATGTTGAAAATACCGAAAGATTTGATATAAACTATATAGATAAAGATGGAGAGAAAAAGTATCCAATAATGCTTCATGCATCTATTTCTGGAGCAATTGACAGAAATATTTACGCTTTACTTGAAAAAGCACATTTAGAGCAAAAAAAAGGAAATATTTCTATTCTTCCACTTTGGCTTTCACCAACTCAGATTCGCATTTTGCCTATTAGCAGTGAAAACCACCTAAAATTTGCAGAGAATCTCGCTAATAAACTTGAAAAGCAAAATATTCGTGTTGATATTGATGATACTGATGCTACACTTGGGAAAAAAATAATGAAAGCAGAGCAAGAGTGGGTGCCGTATCAGATTGTTGTTGGTGATAAAGAGCAAGAAGATGGAGAAAACAGCACCTTACAAATAAGGGCGCGCGCAGACAATGGCAAAATATTTAATATGAGTGTGGCAAATTTAATAAAAAAAATTAAGAAAGAAACAAAAGAAAGGCCATTTAAGCCGCTGCCTTTGCCGAGGTTGATAAGCAAAAGGCCAAAGTTTGTAGGGTAATAACTTATTTTAGAGCCTATAATTTATATTTTGTTTTTGCAACAGGTCTAACGCGCGCAAATTCATATTTTTTAATTTTATATATACACAAATCACACTATTTTATCACAACTCTGGTTTCAAGTTCTTTGTCTTCTCTGCGTTTCTTTGCGTTTTTTAAATGTGTTGCATATCCAACAACTAAATTACACTGTTTTTTGCTTGAAAACTCAAAATACTTGCTTGCAACATCTTTATTTTTTTCAAATTCAGGAGACATTTCATTCTCAGCTATTTCCACAAGTGCGCGCGCAGTTTTTTTAATCTGCTTTATTCTGATATTTCCCATAATATTTTTAGCAACTTTTTAAACTCCTATCATAAAGAGAATTATGCTTCCAAAACAAGAGGATTTGGTGTTTTTTGCGCGCACTTCAGACAAAAAAGCCAAGAGCATGCTTTGGGCAACAAAAGAAGAGCCAGACAAAATCCAAGTTAAATATAAATGTGTTTGTGGCTATATTGGCAAAACATCTTTGCCAAGAAAAGACATTGTTGTGTATGTGTGCGAAAAATGTGGAGAAAAAATACAATATATAACTTACAAAGTTGAGAAAAAGCGCGCAAAAAACAAACAATAATCAATGAAAATTAAAAAAGAGCGCGCAAAAAACAAAGATTGTTAATTAGTTATTAAATATTTATTATATTATCTACTAAATCACTCATCAACATATTATCTACTAAATTACCCCTTAATAATAGCTATTGGCGTTAGCTCAACCAAAACATATACTAAATCTTTTTGATTTTCCATAACAACATCAATGTTTTTATATGCACCTGGCGCTTCTTCTAAATCTGCTTTGCTTCTTATGCTGTGCATAACACCAAAATCCCTTAGTTTTTTTATTTCTTTTTCTAAATCTAAATTTTTTACTGCCTCTTTTCTACCCATTATTCGTCCTGCTCCATGAGAACATGACTCAAAACTCTCTTTGTTTCCTTTGCCTTTGACAATATAACTTTTACTTCCCTGATTTCCAGGAATAATTCCTATTGTTTCTTTGCTTGCTAGTGTTGCGCCTTTTCTGTGAATCATCACCTTTTTGCCAAAATGTGTTTCAAGAGACGCATAATTATGGGCAATATTTATAAAATTTGTGTATTTAATTGAGTCATCGAACAATTTGTTAAGAATTTGTTTTATTCTGTCAAGCATCAATTTTCTGTTTGCCAGTGCAAATTCAACACAATATTTCATTTCATTCATATAGTTTTTTCCGTCTTCTGTGTCTAACGGCAAAAATGCCAAGTCCCATTCTTTTGGAACATTACCATATTTTTGACCAAATTCAGATGATTTTTCACGCGCAATTTTATTATAATGTTCTGCAACTTTTAGTCCTAAATTTCTGCTTCCTGAATGAAGCATAATCCAAATATATCCATCTAACCCTTTTTGTAGTTCAATAAAGTGATTTCCTCCCCCTAAAGTTCCAATAGATTTTCTGGCGTTGTTAAACTCTTTTTTGACAATTTTGAGTTTTTCATAATCGCTAGGCATAAAGTTTAGATCTTGCATTTCTTTGTGCTTATTAAATCCAACAGGAATTGCTTGCCTTATTTGTTTCATAATTGAAATCAATTTCTCGCGCGATATCTCATTTAAACTTGTTTTAACTGCGCACATTCCGCAGCCAATATCAACCCCAACAGCATTAACAACAACAACACCTTTTGTTGCAAGAACACCCCCAATAGGCATGCCAAAACCAACATGTGTATCAGGCATCAAAGCAATGTGATGAAACGCAAAAGCCAGGTTTGCAAGATTTTTGGCTTGTTGGAGCGCGCCATCTTCAATCTCATCTAACCACATTTTAATTGGAATTTTCTCAGTTGTGATTATTTTTTTCATAATGTTTTTAAATTTTTACACCTTGGCGGCAAAAATCTAGTTTGCTCTCTAAAATTTCAGAACAACATTTTAAGTCATGTTCAGACTTAGCAAAAATCCCTAATTTTGCATCAAATCCTGTTCTGTCTGTTATATCCATATTAGGAGTAATCTTACCCAGAAGATATCCTATGATATCACCATTTTTATAAAGTTCGCTCACAAAAATTATAGGTGATCCACATAAACCACTAACTGTTGTTTTTTCAAATTTTTTTAGTTCTTCAATAATTTTAGGAAGGCTGTATCTGGTGCTAATATCACTTATTACCTTCTTAATATATCCTTCTGATTCAAGAAGGTCTCTAGCCTTCTTATGAGCAAGTAGATCCGTATTAGTTCTTTTTATTATTTTACTAATTTCCTCATAACGCCCTGTCATCTTAATATATTTACACAATTTACAACCTTAATTTGACCTTTCTTCTTCGCCAGTGGCGCATTGTTGGCCCCCCAGCCACTTTGCGATTTGTTTTAAGAAATATCCAATAAGGTGCAGTTCTAAATAGACCAGCATTTGCTGTTGCCTTTGCTAATCGCCTTTTTTTCAAAGGGCTTTGTATTTTGCTCATTTTTCGTCCTTATCTGCTTTATTGGCTTTTTTTGTTTTTAGTACAACGAGCATGCTAATTTTAAATGGTTTTTTGCAAAAAGTGCGTATGTCTTCGCTTCGGTCTAGTGTAATTATTTCAACACCCCCCGCCTGTTGATAATATTGCGCGCTCTTAAATTCAGGTGAATCCTTT
Organism: Candidatus Huberarchaeum crystalense; assembly: GCA_002789275.1. Lineage (GTDB taxonomy): Archaea > Huberarchaeota > Huberarchaeia > Huberarchaeales > Huberarchaeaceae > Huberarchaeum > Huberarchaeum crystalense. The sequence continues at coordinate 5,985 of PFSX01000041.1, forward strand.
GCCACAACAACTATTTCAGCGTTTCTGTTTTTCATTGCCTCAATACTTTGCTTTGCGCCAAATTGCGCGCGTCCTTCTTCAATTGCTTTTTTTACTCGCTCCATATGTTTTTGTAGCACTTTCATAAGTCAAGATAATGTGCAAATAAAATTTTAACAGATTTCTTACATAAATATTTTATGGGAAAGTAAAAATCTTTCCCTAAGGAAAAAC
>PFSX01000069.1 GCA_002789275.1 Candidatus Huberarchaeum crystalense
AGGCAGGAGATTTATAAAGTTTGCAACGCAAACTTTCACATAAAACAAAAAAACAAAACAAAATAAGGAGGAAAAAATGGGCAAAAATAACAATGGAGATGGAAAGGGAAATGATAACAATCAAAAAGAATATAACAATTACTGTAAAAGAATAGAAAAAGAGATAGATATAATAGATCTATATAGAAAAATAGAAGAAAAAGAAAGGAGTTGAGAAAGTAGGGAAGTGAGAAGAACAGAAGATATAGTAAGCAGAATAAGAAATTTCGACGAAATAATTGAAATTTATAAGAAGGCTATAAATAAAACTCCAAATAAAAAAGATAAAGCAACATATTTTAAATTGATGGGTTTTACTTGTCTGGATTTTTATAATAATCTAAAAAGTGCAAAAGAAGCAAAGAAATATTATACAAAAGCCCTGAACCTTTTTGGAGAAATGGGGGATAAAGCAGGCAAGTCAGCATGTTATAGCGGTTTAGGTAAAATTGAGTATCTTGTTTCATTTGGGACTCCTAATTTAGATGGTTTGAAAAAAGCAGAAAAATACTTTAAACTTTCCTTAGAAATTGATGTAGATCCAGCAAGTAATATACACAATAATGTGCTTTTGGGTGATATTTATAAGATTTTAGGTAAGTTAAATGAAGCAAACAACTGCTATAGAATGGCTTTGAAAATCAATGAAAAACTTAGTGAGGTTGCGGATAATAAAGTAAAAGATGAAAAGGGTTTTATTAACAAAACATCAAACACCTCCTGTACTCTTTAAGTAAAAAATTTTTACTTGTTTCTTGAAATTTAATTTTGAATAGTTTAAATTTAACAAGCACAAGCAAAATAATTAAAAATATAAATAAAGGAATCAAAGACAGCATTGAAAAAAGACAGATTTTATAAATTTTTGTTGCATTACTCATTTTTTGTAAATATCTTGTTCAGTTAGTTGGTGCGCGCAAAGTTTATCAAAATATATTTTAACACCTGACAAATGCCCTGCACCAAGAACAACAAGAACTTTTTGGTTTGTTGGGTTTGTGGTTATAATCGCACATATAACTTTTTATAAAAGAATTATGATATCTAATGACATCCAAAAAATTGCAGAGAACTTAAAAGAAAGCATTAAAATGCCAGAATGGGCGCGCTTTGTAAAAGCTGGAGCTTATGCAGAGAGACAACCAACCCAAGAAAATTGGTGGCAGTTGCGCGCATCAGCAATCCTACGCAAAATAGCTCTAAGAGGACCAATTGGGGCGCGCAAATTACAAAAGATTTTAGGAAAAATGAAAAACTGCGGAGTAAAGCCAGACAAAAAACGCAATGCAAGCGGAAAAATTATCAGAACAATATTACAACAGCTTGAATCTAACAAAATAATTGAGCAATCTAAAAGCAAAAAAAAAGGCAGAGTTGTGACAAAGAGTGGATTAGAGATTTTAAAAGATTAAAAATAATAAAAATATTATGAATTACAATACAACCAAAGAACAAAAATTTTATAAAGCATTACAAGATGTTTTTATTGGCGCCAAGATTGAAGGCGAAGGTGGTTTTGTTAATTT
>PFSX01000048.1 GCA_002789275.1 Candidatus Huberarchaeum crystalense
CGCGACCTCGTTGATTATTATATTGTTGAATTTTTAAATATAAATGCAGCAGGAAGCGATTTCAGGCAATTACTTAAGGAAAATTTTCCTGAAAGTTATGCGGTTGTAAATGACAAAGGGAAATTTATGTCTTTTGTGGAAAATACAAAAAAAATTTTAATCAAATCAGGAGTTAAGGTTTTGCAGTTTGTGATACATTTTCCAAGGTGTGAATGCCTTACTTTGGATTCAAATAATTTAAAGCAAAAACAATTATAGATATAACAGCAGATAAAAAGCTTTGTTGCACTTCTCCCAAATTCCACCTTTGGTGGAACTTTGTATGTGTTGGAAATGTTATATGAAATTGCCTTTTGTCCATATTAAAGCAGATGAATGAAAAAAGATGAAATCCAAACATTTGATTACTAAATTGCTTGACATCAGTGCCAGTATTTATAACCTATTTCTCAGATTAAGTGTTAATAAAGAAGAATTGAGAGAAAAACTATTACATTCTATCAGAAAAAAGTATGTCGGCCCTCTATTTACTTAATCCCATTATCTCAACCCAAAAATATATCAAAACATCTAGATGCCCTTGGTTTTAAGATTATGTTTAAGGACGCGGGGATGATAAATGATAGGAAGACGCCTTCAATTAAAAAACCAAAAGACCCCCCATTAAGGAAGTGAAGTCTAGCGAAGATATGGAGATATTTATAAAGGTGTTTTATGAAGCGTATGGTGGAGTATCGGAAGACGAACCTTATGGTCAACTCCCCCTTAGTTATGGAGATATTATACTTGGGTTGTTTGAAGATCCTTTCAAAGAGACCAAAATTATTTATTATTTATGTTTTATCATTAATAAACCCAAGTTTCCCATCCTAACGTGAAAGTTTGAGCGTATTTTTGTTGGTAAGTACAATTAATTTTGTAAATTTTTAAAATTACTTGTCTATTTTTTGATTGTAGGAAAGATGAGATTAAATTAACCAAAATAAATAAAGGCGTAAATCATTGCCAGCTATACAGAAATTACAACGTCGCGTGTTTAATAAGACCCATCTCGTTTAACTTTTCTTCAATGCTTTGTATCGCTTCAAGATGAGCATTTGAACCAGTTGCAAATATTTCGTCAAAAAGATTTTTATAAAAAGACATCCCCCTTGTTATATAAGTAACTCCAATATTTTCTTTATCTCCTTTCCACATTACTAAAGTGTGATGATCGCTGATAATACAACTTATGAAGTCATCACGGTCTATATATCTTAATGAAACATTTGGACAGCGATATACTAAATCATCCCAATTTTTTTTAATCTCTTCCCATCCATTTTTTCCGTTC
>PFSX01000012.1 GCA_002789275.1 Candidatus Huberarchaeum crystalense
CAGCTAAATTAAATATTTGGGATTTTATAATACACCATATACAAAACACTGAAAACCAGAGCAAAGAAAACAAAAATATTGATTTTTATTTCTTCATCTCTATTGTTTTTATAGGAACATATTCATTTGTTTTTTTATCCAACATTGCAATATAAATATAGTAATTAATTTCGCCTGATTTAGGATCAATAATTGCATAAGGATACTTGCTATCAAATCCCCCAAACAAATTAGATTTTTCATTTTTTAAAGCATTTGCTGCTTTAATATATTGTTTTTGGTTCATATAATCAACAATACTATCTCCTGAAAAAGTGTCATCAGCAGTAGATGTTGTATTTAATAAATTTATCTCGGGACTTATAGTAAAATAAACATTTTCACCTTTATTTAAAGGATTTGTTTCTGATATTGAATATCCTTCTAAAAATAGTTTCTTTCCTTGTATATTTAAAGCTGAATCAGATAAATATATAGGATTAACCGACTCATCTCTACCAGAAATATATATAGCATTAGAATTATTATAAGAAAATACAGCTAAGCTTGTAATAGGTTCCTTGCCTGTATTTGTTAACTTGATAGTAGAATTTGAAGACAAACTATATGTTGTTCTATCTAAAGATACTATAATTGTACCGGTACTTACTCCATACTTCCCACTCATAACATCGCAGACTACCTCATAAGTAGGTAATTTATATTCATCAAATACTGGCTTAACATTTATTTTATATTCGCCCATGTCTGTTCTCCACACTATCTTTTCCCAACGGGTGCACGCTGCTTGTATTTTTGTTGACACTTCATTTATTGAAGCTATATACATCAAATCATTAGATGTCCCAGCAACCTTAGTTTGTTGTCCAAGAATAAAAGAAACAATAAAATACCCTACTAAAAACAATGCAATAAGTAAAATAATAATAATAACTACCCAGTCAAAAGACACGTCTCCTTTTTTGTTTAATTTAGATCCAACCATAATCTATTTGAGCAGGTTATTTAAAAGGAACAACAAAAATAAAACAAAAATAATATTTAAAAAGTAAAAACAAATAATGAATAGCCCCGAAAGGATTCGAACCTTTGTCTCCGGGTCCAAAGCCCGAAATGCTAGACCTCTACACCACGGGGCTATATTAGCATATGCATATTTTTTTTAAACATCAAATAAAAGAATAAAAATAAGATAATAAAAATAAATAAACCTAAATAACAAATTTAAAAAACATAAACCTAAATACACTTAATAAATGAACAAACTTAATAAATGAACAAACTTAATAAATGAACAAACTTAATAAATGAACAAACTTAATAAATGAACAAACT
>PFSX01000067.1 GCA_002789275.1 Candidatus Huberarchaeum crystalense
TAAAAACTCCCTATAATATATTTATACGAGGGTATTTAAAACCCCCTTTAAAATATAATAAGGTGCGCGCACATATGCCCTTTTTGCTTTCAAAAAAAGATAAAAAAAGCACAAAAACAGATAATTTTAATAGATTTTACTCGCGTTTCACCAACAAATCAATTTTATCCTGCCCATGCGTCAAAAACATCCGCTTGCAACAATAATCAATAAATCCCATTTCATCAAGAACCTTAATTGAATCTTCGCCCTTTTCAACGCGCTTTTCATATTCTTCCCATTTGTGTGCTATGACGCGGCCGCACGAAAAACATCTTATTGGAAATAACATAATATATTTAAGAAAACATTTTAATACATTGCAATATTTAAGCACAAAATATTTTAGTTAATTGAAATGTTTAAACAAATCAGTAAATACATTGCCAAATTCTTTTAAAATTTTGGGTTTGTTAAAACGCACGCACGCAACATTATGTTAAATTTATGTGGGGCGCGCAACAAAGTAGAATCTCTGATTTTTATAAAATGCCAAATTTAAATCTCCTACAAATAAACTATTGCTTTAAATTTCTTGAAAATTATTATTTGCTTAATATGAAATAATATAAAATTTAAAAATATATTTTTTATAAAGAAAAACTATAAAAAATATAGAAATATCTAAATAATTTCCCTAGGGAACTAGGGAATTATTTAGTAAATTTATAGTTTAAAATCTTTGCTAACAAATTTAAAAACAGTTGTTCCACAATAAGGACAAGTGCCTTTCAGCGCCTTTCTGCTATTAGGCATTGTTACGATAGTTGGATTTTTTACATTAACTTCTTTTCTGCATTTCATACATCTTGCTGTTACCATTTTGATTCCTCCTTTAAGAATAATAGTTTCTTAGCAAAACCATTATGTTTTATATTTTATAGTGAGATATATTTTGCTCGCGCAAAATACTTATAGTTTATATTAAGAAAAACCAGGGTCTGAACATCAAGGTTTTATCTTAAATATCTATATATTATTTATAGCGCGCGGTTTAAATACTCTTAATAAGAATAAGTAAATTTATTCTATGTTTATATCAAAATCAGTCGACTTGCTGGTTTTTTTGCGAATAACCAAAACAAGCAAACCATTTTTATACTCTGCGCGCACATTTTTAACATCAATCTCGTCACCTAAGCATAATTGCTTAGAAACACGCTTTAATTCGTTTTCGCCTTTTTTCTGCGCGCTTAGAAATATTGTTTTGTTTTGCACTGTTATGTGAAGGTCTTTTTTCTCAAATCCAGGAAGTGCTACTGTAATTCTTGTTTCATCTGGTTTATCTTCGATTTTCATTTGCTCAAATCCTAATTGCTTTTCCATTTTTAAAGGTAAATTTTTTAAAAGTTTAAAAATGTCTGAAAACTGGCTGCTAAACCCTCTACTGAAAAAATCCTGTCTTTCATCAAAATCATCGCCAAAATTTACATCAAAATTCATTTTTTCGGTTTTTGGCTGTTTGCTTATTCGCTGCACAGGCAAATCAATATCAATTATTCGTTCATTTTCTTTATTTTTATCTTTTTTATCCATATTATATTGTATTAAATTATCTAAAAACAAGCAAAAACATTATGAGCAATCAAATATATACAAAATATAAAAAAATGTCGCAAGAGAGATCTGTGTCAATATATAATAACAAAATAAAGGACGAAATTTTGCGCGCAAAGGTAAAATATGGCTCTGTTGATCTAAATAGTGTGCTTAACAAAATAATTGGCGCGTTTCCTGAGGCAAAGAACAGCATCAAAGAGATTGTTGATGAGATAAAAAAAGAACTCAAAAACTCTGAAAAAATGAGTATAGAGGATGCTGAAAAAATTCTTAATAAAAAAGGCGTAGAACTAACAAAAGCAAAAGAGGAAAACAAAGAACTTAAACTTGAAGGAGACACAAGTAAAGTTATTATGCGAATTGCTCCAAATCCATCAGGTCCATTGCACTTTGGGCATGCTAGAATGATTGTACTCAATGATTTTTTTACCAAGAAATACAAAGGAAAACTAATTTGCAGAATTGAAGATACAGATCCTGAAAGAGTTTATATGCCAGCATATAATTTGATTTTAGAAGATTTAAAAGAATTTTGTGTTGAATATGATGTATTAATTTATCAATCTGATCGTTGGGAAATATATTATAATTTGTGCAAACAACTAATTTCAGAAGGAAAAGCATATGTTTGTACTTGTTTATCAGAAGATTTCAGTAAATTAAAACATAAAAATAAGTATTGCGCTTGCAGGCAGCGCAAAATAGAGGAAAATTTAAAATTATTTGACAATACAAAACTAAAAAGAGGTGCAGTTGTTCGATTTAAAACACCAGAAACAAACAACCCTGCTTTGCGCGAATTTTCTATAATGCGATTTAAAAAAATAGAGCATCCCTATAAAAAAAATCCTTATAATTGGTATCCTATGATGAATTTTTCTGTAACTATTGATGATCATTTAACAGGAGTTACACATATTTTAAGAGGAATGGACCACTTAACAAACACAGAAGCACAAAAACTTATTTATGATTCTTTTGGATGGGAAAAGCCAGTTTTTAATTTATATGGTTTGCTTAAACTAAAAGGTGTTGAGCTAAGCAAATCAAAAATTATCAAAGATATAAAAGAAAGAAAATACAGTGGTTTTGACGACCCCCAACTCTGGACTTTGCGCGCACTCTTCAGGCGCGGCATCTTTCCATACGCAATCAAAAACTATTTACTATCTCTTGAAATCACAAAAAATAATATTGTTTTTGATAAAATGGCTCTTTACAAAGAAAACACAAAAATCATTGAACCAATCTGCACTCATTTGTTTTTTGTTGAAAATCCTGTACTAATTGAAGTTGAAACTTATAGCGGACCTGAAAAAATTGAAATTCTTGCTAATCCAAAAAATAAAAATAGTAGGTTAAGATCTCTTGAAATAGGATCTTCTGTTTTTATCGCGAAAAAAGATTTTGATGAGCTAAAAGATGGCGATGTGTTTAGATTAAAAGATGGATTTAATGTGAGAAAAAACAATAATAAATTTATTTTTGAAAATATGCATTTGCCATATTTAAAAGATGAAATTAAGTTAAAGAAAATCCATTGGTTACCTAAAAGCAAAGAAAATTTTCATTGTCAAATTTTAATGACAAACAGAACTATAAAAAAGGGCTTGGTTGAGCCATTTGCTTCTAATCTCAAAGTCAGCGATATTGTGCAATTTGAGAGAGTTGGTTATGCTAGAATTGAAAAAATTGAAAAAGACAATATTATAGCGGTTTTTGCTTATTAATTTCCTATTGCTATTAACCGACAATCTATTTCTTTGATGGTTTTGCATCGCCACTAGGAGGAGAAGCAGTTGCTACTGAAACCACGCGCCTTTCTGCGTTTTTGGGTCGCAATTGATTAATACCGCATTTTCTACAATATATACTTTTTGTATTTACTTTTTTGGGGTTTGCCTTTATTGTTGCATTACAACGCATGCATACAAACACGTTCTTAAAAATACGATCATACGCTTCTTTTATCTTTTTTACCATAAATCTTTTATATAGAATATATATTGAAAAAACCATAAGAGCCAGTAGCCTAATGGATATGGCGGCAACCTCCTAAGTTGCAGATTGTGGGTTCGAGCCCCACCTGGCTCGCTTGCATCATATCTAGTCTATTATTTGATATTGTGTTGTTAGTTTTATCATAACAAATCTAAAAAAATAATGAAAACACTAATAAAAAAGATTATTTTGTTGAAAAATCCTACAAAAAACGAAATTGAAACATTGAAAATAAAATGGGCTAAAGGTCGCGCACTTAAAAGACACCCTTTAAACAGTGAAATTCTTGCAGCCGCCAGTAATAAAGATAGGATAAAATTAAAAGAGTGTTTGCTAAAAAAGCCAACTCGATCTGGTTCAGGCATATCTGCGATTGCGATTATGACTCCCCCATCACCTTGCCCTGGAAAATGCATTTATTGTCCTGTTGGCGAAAATTCCCCACAAAGTTATGTTGGTTTTGAGCCAGCAGCAAGACGCGGAAAGTTAAACCAGTATGATGCTTATCTTCAAGTTAAAAATCGTTTAGAACAACTTCAAGCAATAGGTCACTATCCTGAAAAATGCGAACTAATAATTATGGGTGGGACTTTTCCAGCACAACCTTTTGAATTTCAAAAAAAGTTTATTCAAAATGCGTTTGAAGCATTTAACAACAAATCAAAGGGCTCAACGCATTCATTAAAAGAAGCACAAAAAATAAATGAAACAGCAGAGCACAGAGTTGTTGGACTTACAATTGAGACAAGACCTGATTTTGTTTTTCCAGAGCAATTTTTAGAATTAGGAGCAACAAGAATTGAAATTGGAGTTCAGTCATTAAATAATCAAGTTTTAGCAAAAATCAAACGAAATCATAAAGTTAAAACAGTAAAAAACGCAACAAAAATATTAAAAGATTTTGGATTTAAAATCAATTATCACATAATGCTTGGCCTTCCTGGAAGTGATTTTGATGATGATTTAAATACATTTATAAAAATGTTTGAAGATTCTTCTTTTAAGCCAGATTTGCTTAAAATATATCCAACACTTGTTATCAAAGGCACTGAACTTTACAAAATGTGGAAACTAGGGAAATATGTGCCTATTGATGAAAAATATGTTGTTGATTTATTAAAAAAAATTTATTGTTTTCTTCCACAATATGTGCGGATTATGAGAATTCAGCGAGATATTCCTGCTAATTTCATTGAAGCAGGACCTAAAAAGAGCAATTTGCGCGAGATTGTAGAGAGAGAAGTAAATAAAGCAAGCATAAATACAAAAGAGATTAGATTTAGAGAAGTTGGTCATAGGATCTATGATGGACAGTTAAATCTCAAATTAAATGTTTTTGAATATGTTGCTTCTAGAGGTAAGGAGTTTTTTATTTCAGTAGAAGATTCTGCTAAAAATGTTTTGGTTGGTTATCTCCGGCTTAGGTTTTTGTCAAACAACAAAAATATTGCAATTGTGCGCGAACTTCATATATATGGTAAAAGCGTGCGTATTGGTAAAAAAAAGAGCAACAAAGGAGAATATCAACATTTTGGTTGGGGACGCTGTTTGCTTAAAAAAGCAGAAGAAATTTGCAAAAAAAACAAAAAAACAGAAATTTGGGTGATGAGCGGTGTTGGAGCGCGCGAATATTACAAAAAATTAGGCTATATATTTAACAAATTTTATATGAAAAAGAAAATATATTCTTTATAATATTCAAAAATGTTATGATGGTGTGTGAGTTGTCTATTGACAACAACACTCTAATGCAAACTAAATATTCGCGGAGGTGGCAGAACGGCAACGCGCTTGGCTTGAGACCAAGTGTCCGTGAGGACTTGCAGGTTCGAATCCTGCCCTTCGCATAATTTTAAGATGTTGTTGTTCTAATTCAAATAGCATTAGTTGTTAGAAAAATTAATAATTGTTTTGCTTTTTAGGTGTAAAACCTTTATTTTAAAAATCCACAAACAACACCAACAGTATTAGAAAAATTTCCTGCAGAATCACATGCTTTAACTTTTAATAAATAATCCCCTATTCCGTATTCTTTATTTTCTTCTAAATTTTTTATACCAAATTACAAATACAGTTAGTAGAATTGTAATTAAAATTATTGTTATGATTAT
>PFSX01000073.1 GCA_002789275.1 Candidatus Huberarchaeum crystalense
GCAATTTAATTATTCTTAAGATAATTTAGAAGTATTTCTCGCAATTTAATTATTCTTAAAATAAAATTTGAAAGTATTTCTCGCAATTTAATTGATTCGTAAGATAATTTGGACTTGTGGAACACATAAAGCATAAACATCACACCACCAATCAACTCAATAATTAATAAAATCTTTTCAAACCATCCAATGTATAACACCAAGCACAAACCAACAGATGTAAGAAAAAAAGAAATTGCTCCGAGCAACAAAATGCGTCGCATATCGATTCCTGAAAGAATGGGTTTATCTTTAAAAACCTTGTAACTTATTCCCAAAAATACAGCAGATGCGACAAAGAAAATAAACCACAGCCAAGAATAATCACTTTTTTTGTCATCTGCTAAAAACATGCCAGATAGTGTGTTGTTTTGCTGCGAGATATTAATTAAGCTAACCAAACTTGAATTTATTGTGCTGTTATTGATAATCAAGCTAATGTTTGCTTGTTCATTGTTTTTGCCAAATTTTGTAACATCAAATATAATATTTTTCTCTTCATTTGCATTCAAAAACACAAATGTTTTGTTTGGTGAAAAACCCCAAGTTGCAGATTTAATATTCAATTCAGCAGAGCCACTGCAATTATTTGAATGTAAGGTTACAACCACGCGCATTGTTTTGTTGTCTTGCTCAACTACACTCACATTCCATAAAGAAATATTAAATTCACAAATAGGTTTTTGATATTTTAAATATAGCACACAACTATTTGCATATGATATTGTAGGCGTTGCAGTAATTGTACATTGTTCAGAATCTAACAAAGAAATAATTAACCTGCCCTCACTTGTTGCGTTTTCATCTGCAAGTGAAACTTTTGCTCCACAATTAGAGGTAAATTTATATGTTTTTATGTATTTTGACGCAGTTATAGAAAAATTAAACATTGGATTTGATACATTAACTAAGTAAAAACCATCAGATAATTTTGGATAATATGTCAAGTTAATAAAACTACATTCTGTTTGAACATGACTTTGTAATGTTTTAATAGGTTGTGTTTGTTGTGAGCTTGTTTTTGAAGGTGTTATTTCGGTAGCAGCACAACTAATATTTAAACTAGCATTATTGTTAGTTATATTAACACCTTCTATCTGAATAAAAGCTACGCAAAATGTAGTATTTTGTGTATTTGATGTGTTTGTTATTACACTAAAATTTATTT
>PFSX01000055.1 GCA_002789275.1 Candidatus Huberarchaeum crystalense
TGAACATTACTAATAACAATATTTCTGCGACAGAAGAGGGAATTTATATACAACGCAGATCTAGGTATAATAATATTATTGGAAACACAATTATTGTAAATGTTGATGGGTTAGGAGTATATTGTCTTGCAGTAGGGGATAATTGGCGGCATAGTAATTATAATAATATTTACAACAACACACTGATCAACGATAAAACAAGTGGTTTTTCTAATATAGGAATATATATTGATCGGGTTGTTGGTTGGAACATATCAAATAATTATATTTTTGGGCTTGGAACAGGAATTTTCTTAGGTTTGAGAGGATCGGATGAGAGGTGGGGGGAAGAAAATAATGTTTCTAATAATATTATTGATTCATGTGAAAGTGGAATAATAGCAGCAGGTCATTATAAACCAGTTATTATAAATAATACAATTACTAATTCTTCAAAAGCAGGAATTAACCTTACTCGTGTTATATATGATGATGAGCAAGATTTTGTAGGAACAGTCAACGCAACCCTAATCAATAACTATATTTTAGGCAATGGAATTGGAATTGCATCAACAAACTCATCAGCAGATATTTATAACAATATTGTGTGTGGAAACACACAGGATTTTAACAGCTCTGATGGGTTTGTGGGATGTGATAGAGCTTGGTATATAGGTATGAGTGGGAATTATATTTGTGAAGAAGATGGCGACTATTGGGATTGGGCAAAATTGAGAAACAGCACAGGAGATTTTAATACCTGCGATGTGCCTGACGGATGGAATGACACAGGAACAACAGGTTGCACATATTCTTGCTCTCAATTAATTATTAATATGATCTCTATCAATGGCCAAGGTGGAAACAACACCAATACATCTAATGCAAATCCTTACATTGGTTTTGAAATATTTGCTCGGCCATCTGCTGAATGTAACATTTATATAAACGGAACTGCCCGCGGAAACGGAACTGCAAGCTTAGGAACAAGCACGATAATTTATGTCAATGAATCGTTGGATGTGGGGTCTTATAATGTCTATGTAAATTGTTCAACAGGCAGTGGAGTTTATAATGTTTCCGAGACATGGGTATTTACGGTTATTGCTGGATGCATTGATAATGATGGCGATGGTTATGGTGTTTGTCCAAAGTGTAACACAACAAGCGGATGCACTTATGACGGAAACGACTGCAATGACAACAATGCATCAATCTATCCAGGAGCAACAGAAATCTGCAATGGAGTAGATGACAACTGCAATAATCAAATAGATGAAGGAGTAA
>PFSX01000027.1 GCA_002789275.1 Candidatus Huberarchaeum crystalense
GTTAAAATTAAATTATAATTATTTTTGTTTTAATCTACCCTAAAATACCAACAATTTCTCTTTCTCAAGAAGTTGTGCAAATTGCAACAGTTTTTCTTCATTGAAAAAATTTGCCATTGCGTGAAGTCCAACAGGCAAGCCACTAATTTTCTCAACAGGTAAAGAAATCATTGGAATTCCTGCGAGATTTGGAGCAACTGTAAGAATATCTGCTTGATAATTTTGAAGAGGTGTTAATTTTTCAACTTCATCAAAGCATGGAGCAATAAATGGCATTGTTGGTGCAATAATTAAATCGCATTTTTTAAAAGCGTTTTTGAATTCATTAATAATCAAAGTTCGAATTTTCATTGCGCGCAAATAAAATTTTCTCTCATAACCCTCAGACCGTATGAATGTTCCTAAAATAATGCGACGTTTGGCTTCTTCACCAAAATATTTGCTTCTTATTTCTGTAAAATAAGCGTCGTATTTTTTGTCCTTTTTTTCGCTTTCCATACCATAACGCAATCCACAGAATTTTGCCAAATTAGTACTTGCTTCTGCCATAGCGCAAATATAATAAACAGGCAAGGCATATTTTGTCATAGGTAAACTAATTTCCTCAACTTCAACAAAATCACTGATTTTTTTTAAAGTGTTTTTTATGATTTCAACGATTTTGGGGTCAATTCCCTCAACATATTCTTTTGGCAGGCAGATTTTAAATTTTTTTGGTGGTTTTTTTAATTTTTCAAGATAGTTTGGAACAGGCAATTCAGAGCTTGTTGCTTCTTTTTCGTCTTTTCCTGCAATAATCTGTAGAGTTAGAGCAATTTTTTCAATACTTTTAGCCATAATTCCTATTTTATCAAGTGAAGATGCATAATCAATCAAACCAAAGCGCGAAACTCTCCCATAAGTTGGAGTTAATCCTATTACACCACAAAAACTAGCAGGACAAGAAATTGAACCGCCTGTTGATTCAACGATTGCAATATGATTGTCTTCAAGCAAAGCAGTAGCACAAGCACCACCACCAGACGAGCCACCTGTTACTCTTTCAAGAGAATGTGGATTTTTTGGCGCGCCAAAAGCGCAGTTTGTTGAAAAACTTCCAAATCCAAATTCATCCTGAGCTGTTTTTCCAATAATAATCCCGCCTGCATTTTTTATTCTCTTAATTGCAGTCGCATCAAAAGAAGGAATATAATTTTCGAGAATTTTAGAGCCAGCTGTGGTTTGTAAGCCTGCTGTGCAAATATTATCTTTAACTGAAAAATACCATTTACTCAAGGGTTTTTGTGTTGATTTTGACAATTCTGCTTCTTGCTCAAAGTTTTTGTTAATAGTTATAAAACATTTGTATTTTTCGTTTAGTTTTTGCAACTCAAAAAGGTTCATATATTTTTTGAAGGTGTTTTTTAGTTTAATTTATTTTGAACTATATCACTCTCTAACTCTTTTATTGCATTGTTTGCAATCCATTTTGCAATTTTAGAGTTTGTTTTTTGTATTTTTTTTGCAGTTGCAATTGCTTTTTTGTTCAGCTCTTTGTTGCGTTTTCCAATTTGGCGAAGTGCCCAATTCATTGCTTTTTTAACAAAATTTCTTTTGTCTGTTGGTGCTCTTTCAATGACAGTCAAAAACTCTTCAAATTTTGAATCATTGGCTTTTTTATCTTTGACTGCAAGGACTGCTATTAGCGCAAATCCTGCTCTTTTTTCAAACTCGTTTTTAGCATTTGTCCATTTAATTGCCTTTTTATAAGCTGACCTGTGTTGCCAAAACAAATTCAAGCAAACTTGATCGCAAACATCCCAAGAATCAAAATCCTTTACCCATATATCCATCTGTTTTTCACTAACTTTTTTTATCTCATCAATCATACTCGCTAATATGCGCGCCTCATGAATGCCTGACTCCCAAAGTTCAAGAGCAAGTTGATGGTTGTGGCCAAGTTTGCGCGCCATTTTTCGAAGAATAGGCACCTTAACACCAAGCATATTATTTCCTGAAATGCCAAATCGAGTCATTCCTTTAATTGTTAGAGGATTGGCAGATATTTTGAGTTTTTTAATGATCTGCGCAAATTTTTGAGACATAGTTTGTTTTTAGTTATATACTGAGAATTGTGAAGGCAAGACATTATAAAGCAAAGTAATAGGTGGGATTGCCCGGATTTGAACCGGGATCGCTGGCTCCCAAAGCCAGAAGACTAACCAAGTTATCCTACAACCCCTTAAAGTTTTTGGATATAGATGTGAATAAGGTAAGGAAAAAAGGAGCGCGCCATCTTGTTTTTATCTAAAACTCAAAATATAAAAATTAAAGAAATTTTTTGATAATATGTGCGCATACCTCAATACTTCAATGCTTTTTATTATTAATATTTTTGGTCTAAAATATTATTTTTTTTATTTATACACTTTTTAAATAATTATATTCAATTATATAAATAATATATGGTTAAATCACAAGAGTTATTTAGGGCACTTTTTTGTGTGTTGTTTATTGTATTTTTAAGCATTACTCCTATATTTGCATTTAGCTTTGATGATATTTTGGCATTTTTTGGAATGAAAACAGCAACAGGTTATGTTGTTTTTGATACAAATATAACTTGCGAATGCAGCGATTGTGCTTCATGCAGTCAAATGTTGTGGGAGAACAATAATTGCAAAGTTGTGATGCTAAAAAAAGACCTATCTTTTATAAATGGCACTTGCTGCGTAAAACCACCCCCAATCATATCAGCTGGCAGAGACAACCCAATTAATGGCAAAACCTTAGATTGCAAGGCACACACAATAGATAGTGAAATGGGGTTAGAGATAAAGGATGCGCAAAATATTGCGATTAAAAATTGTAATATAAAAAGCAAAAACGCGTTTGTGTTTGAAAATATTAGAAATAGCGAAATAAGCAACATACAGCTTGTTGTTAGAGGATATGGAATAAGAATATATAATAGCAATAACATTTCTTTGAAGAATTTAAATATTAGCAGCGACAAGAAAAAACCATCAACAGCTTCTGTTGTTAATGCTTCACATATAGGAGCAAACGCATCGCTTGCTTCTTTTGTTGGTGTAAATATATCAAATTCTCAAAATATAATTCTACTTAGAAGCGATTTTTCAGATGTTGGAGAAGCAATTGCTATGGTAAATTCCTCAGATATAGTTGTCAAAAATTCAAGCATTCACGCAGTTTCATCAGGCATTTCAGCGCAAAAAATCAGCAATTTAACATTTGAAAACAACAAAATTTATTCTTTAGTGCCAGGCAATTTGCAACAAATTCAATCTTGTATAGCGATGCGCATTGCTGATTCAGAAGAATTGTTTATAAAAAACAACATCTTTGCAAATACAACTTGTGATTCGCAAAATAATATCAGGCAACCAATTATAATTTTAATAGAATATTCTAATAAAACCACAATATATAACAACACCATAACAAACAATAAAGGCATTAGCAACAATCCAAACTCAGAAGGAAATATTGCGTCGTCTTATGATATTATAATTTCAAATTCTTCTGAAAATTTGTTGCAAGACAATATGATTTATTCAAATATCGCTGGTTGCATTGCTAAGGAAGGCGATTCTTGCTGTATTGCTCTAAAATATGGCATTTCGCTGGATAACACTTCAAATAATACTATAATAAACAATAATATTAAGAACAACACAGCATATCAAACCTGTGGTAACAAAACAACAACAAGCATAAGCTATGGAGTAAACATTATGTCTTCAACTTTTAACAACATTACTGCAAATGTGATAGTAGGGCATACTTTTGATTTATTTGTTAGAAACAGCAATCAAACTTCTGGCTCAGGGAATGCAGGAAACAGTGCTTCTGGTTGGAGTGAAGGTGGAAAAATTGGCTTTACTTATACTGGAAATGAGATATTTAAAGTACAAAAAGTTAGTTTTGAAAAACTAAAACAAGAATTGCCAATAACAGACAATCGCAGCATTGGTTGTACTTTTAATGGTGGCGCAGACATGCGAATGGATTATGATGGTAATTTGGTTGTTGATGAAGTAGATGTTGCCTTGTTTAATGCAACAGTAGAATCTAAAAATTGGACTGGGTTATGCAAGGGTGCGTGCGATCTTGACAAAAATGGCGAGATAAATGAAAAAGATATCAAAAAGTTTGAAGAATATGTAAAAAATAATTGTAAATTTAAGATTTCAAGAGAAGTTGAAGGTGATGAACTTTCTATAAAATACTTACTAAAAAATGTGGATGATAGCATTCCTTTGTCTGTTTATGATGTTTATAAAAATGAAACTGTAGGGTTTAGAAAAGGAGATTCTTCTTGGATTTATTTAAAAGATGTTTTGTCTCCTTCTAATATACCGGTGATCACTTCTATTTTTGAGGGGGTTGGCAAATTCCTTAGAGGAGCAAGAGGTACAAATGCAAAACTATATCAATATTCGGGAGATTCTGCTTTATGCTCAAGATTTGATGATTGTGTGTATGAAGGATATTGTTATAAAAAGAACGAAACATTTGCAATTTTAACAGAAAATAAAACAGGGCATGTTCGTTGTGATGCATTGGTTATTTATGCAGAAAGTGAAGCTACTACTTGCACTTGCAACTCCTGCACTGATTGCAATAATAAATTAAATAATGCTTCTTGCACAATAGTGAAATTAACCGCAGACATAACTAACCATACAGGGACTTGTATTAACAACCCGGCAAACTTTAACAACAAAACATTTGATTGTCAAGGACATACAATTGACGGCGATGATTTTGATGTTGATTACGGAATCTTTTTAAGTGGAAAATCAGGAAATATAATTAAAAATTGTGTAGTTACTGA
The DNA here is from genome assembly GCA_002789275.1 of Candidatus Huberarchaeum crystalense. Classification (GTDB taxonomy): domain Archaea; phylum Huberarchaeota; class Huberarchaeia; order Huberarchaeales; family Huberarchaeaceae; genus Huberarchaeum; species Huberarchaeum crystalense. The sequence goes on from PFSX01000027.1 coordinate 4,841, forward strand.
CTTTTATTATGGAATTTTTTTAGATCATTCCTCAAATAACTTCTTGACAAACAACACAGCAAATTCAAATAGTCGGGTGGGAATTTCTTTACATTATTCCTCAAACAACAACATCCTAACAAACAACACAGCAAATTTAAATAGTAATTATGGAATTTATTTAGGTACTTCCTCAAACAACACCCTAACAAACAACACAGCAAATTCAAATAGTGGGGGTGGAATTTATTTACCTTCTTCCTCAAACAACATCCTAACAAACAACACAGCAAATTCAAATAGTCGGGATGGAATTATCTTAGGTTCTTCCTCAAATAACTCCTTGACAAACAACACAGCAAATTCAAATAGTCGGGTGGGAATTTCTTTACATTATTCCTCAAACAACAACATCCTAACAAACAACACAGCAAATTTAAATAGTAATTATGGAATTTATTTAGGTACTTCCTCAAACAACACCTTAACAAACAACACAGCAAATTCAAATAGTAATTATGGAATTTCTATAGATTCTTCCCCAAACAACACCCTAACAAACAACACAGCAAATTCAAATAATTATTATGGAATTTATTTACATTCTTATTTACCTTCTTCCTCTTATTTACCTTCTTCCTCAAACAACACCCTAACAAACAACACAGCAAATTCAAATAGTTTGGCGGGAATTTATTTATTTTCTTCCTCAAACAACACCATAACAAACAACACAGCAAATTCAAATAGGTATGGAATTTATTTACATTCTTCCTCAAACAACAACATCCTAACAAACAACACAGCAAATTCAAATAGTGATAATGGAATTTATTTATTTTATTCCTCAAACAACACCCTAACAAACAACACAGCAAATTCTAATCTTCGTGGAATTTTGTTAATTTATTCCTCAAACAACAACATAACAAACAACACAGCAAATTCA
>PFSX01000038.1 GCA_002789275.1 Candidatus Huberarchaeum crystalense
ACAAACCCAAAGAACAAATCAACAATTTTTCAAAACTTGATCTAAAAATAGGAGAAATTATTTTTGCTGAGCCAATTCTTGATTCAGACAAATTATTAGTCTTGCAAGTTGATTTTGGAAGCGAAAAACGCCAAATTGTCAGCGGAATCAGAGCGCATTATTCTCCAAGTCAATTGATTGGAAAAAAAGCAGTATTTTTAACAAACTTAAAGCCGCGCACATTAAAGGGATTTGAATCCCAAGGAATGATATTAATCGCAGAAAAGCGTGATGGTCTTGCACAAAAATGGTCAATTTTGATTGTTGAAACAAGTGAAAAAGGGTCAGCTGTTTTTGTTGAACCAACTGAATTAAAACTGCATAGTGAAATTGAATTTTCAGATTTTCAAGCAGTGAACTTAGTTGTAAATAAAAAAGGTGAAGTAATATACAACAACAAACCACTTACAACAAAAAATGAGAAAATTAAAACAGATAGAAAAGTTGAATCTGGCGCGCAAATATACTAAACTTTTATAAATATAAATATATTATGTTGTGTGTTGGAGAAATAAAATGATTAAAATTACAGCAAATCAAGGAAAAGAATTATGTAAGTTGGCGCGCGATAGTATTGAAGAATTTTTTACAAACAAAAAAATAGAAACACCTGACTCTTTAAAACACATTTTAACTTATCCCCGCGGTGTTTTTGTAACCATACACAACAAACATACAAATGAACTAAGAGGATGTATTGGTTATCCAATAGCAAAATATTCATTAGGCAGAAGTTTAAAAGACGCTGCAATAGGTGCTGGATTTAAAGATAATCGCTTTATGCCACTAAAGCGCGATGAACTACAAGATATTAAAATAGAAGTATCTATATTAAGTGAATTTCAAAAAATTAAAAGTTCAGAACCAGAAGAAATCAAAAAAGAAATCAAAATTGGGCGCGACGGTTTAGCTATTGAGCATGGTTTTGGGTCTGGTTTGTTGCTTCCACAAGTTGCTATAGAATATGGTTGGAATGTAGAAAAATATCTGACAAATTTATGCAGAAAAGCTATGCTATCAGATGATATGTGGGCGGATAAATCTTCAAAATTATATAAGTTCCAGGCAGTTGTATTTAGTGAATAAATGTTAAAATAAGGTGTTTAAAACATAGGATAAAAAAATGTTAAAGTATGGGTTTTAAAATGTTAAGAAAACTTAGAAAACATGCTGAAGGAAAAGAGGAAGAAAGAAAAGTTTAAACTTTAAATTATCCTAACAGTTTAAAATTTAA
>PFSX01000005.1:0-871 GCA_002789275.1 Candidatus Huberarchaeum crystalense
ATTCAAAAGATGACTTTAAGCAAGGTGAAAAGATATATATTAACGGTGACGGGCTTGCTGTAAATGATACAAACATAACTCTTTATATAATTCCAAACACAAATGTTAGTGTAGGAACCAATATTTGCTCTGGCGAAAATTGCTTGAATGTTTCGCAATCAGTACAAGCACAGGTTGACAAAAAAGGAACATTTAAGAGTGTTGTATTTTGCACAAATGATCTTCTAGAAGGAGAATATAAGGTGTTGCCTGATTTAAATAATAATGGAATTATTGACGCAGAAGATATTTTAGCAATGGATGATTCAGATGAAGTTGGCTTTACAATTACAAACGAGCAAACATCAACAACCAAAAAATCTAATGGAGAATCCTGCAATGAGAATGATGATTGCAGTAGCGAATATTGCTTTATTGAAAGCGGAAAAACAGCATTAACACCTTTTTGGGGTACTTGCCAAAATATTCAAGCAATCAATGACAAAAACTACTCTGTAAGTTGGACTGCAGACAATAATACGGATAAATATATACTTACAGATACTTTTATTAGTAGTGACAAAAAAATATATTCAACTAATTACACAATAAATTCTATTTCAGACAACAACAAAACCTTTAACTATTTAGCAAAAGGAGTACATTGCTTCACACTTAAAAAATGTGATTCTGTAAACAACTGCGAATCTGAAGAAAGTTTGGGGTGTGTGAGCATCAACTTTGGATGTGGAGCTGCTAAGGTCGGCGAGCAATATACTGTTTCCTGGAAAAAAGATGAGTTATTTTTGAGTGGCTTAGAACTTATAGGGTATAAATTAGAAGAAATATCTTATCCCCACATAATTACAACCAAAGGCACAACCACAACTAT
>PFSX01000005.1:917-1143 GCA_002789275.1 Candidatus Huberarchaeum crystalense
CAAAATCAAGAAAGAGTTTATATTTATACTATAAGAAGTAGGTATGGGAACTATAATTATAGATCTGAGCAAGGGGTTTTCACACCAACACCAGACAATGGCTGCATTCAAATATTCAAAAATGGATAAACAAAGAAAATTTATCCCTTTTAAAGTAATTATATAAATATATTATGGAAAACATATATTCCTCAATTTTAGATACTAACGACTCAACAAAAATAGT
>PFSX01000051.1 GCA_002789275.1 Candidatus Huberarchaeum crystalense
TTTTATATGTGTTGTTGGTTTCTTACTTTGATTTTTCGTTAGTAGTGAAAGCACATTTTTATACAAAACTCAAAATAATAGGGGTTTTTAAATACCCCATATAAACATATTATGGCAAAGGCAATAGATTTTGCAGATATTGATGTAGAACTAGTGAGACAATTACGCTCAACCTTTTTTTTGAACACATATGAAGCAAAGGCGCTTAATGTTTTACTTCAGCACGGCACACTTACTCCTGCTGAAATATCAGTGTATACAAAAATTCCCAAAGCAAGAACATATGATACTCTTGAAGGACTATTTATGCGCGGATTTATTTTAAAGAAAAAAGGTCGCCCTGTTAAATATATTGCAAAAGATCCAGAAACAATGATAGCTCCTGTTATTGAAAAAATGGATGCAATACACAATTCTAAAGTTCAAACTATAAAAAATCAAGAAAAAAGCGGGGGACTTATTAGTAAATTAAAACAATTATTTGAACAACGCACTACAAAGCAAAATTTAACTAGCTATGAAATTTTTGGAAGAAGTAATATACTTTCATTTTTAAAAACAGCAATTACAGGAACAAAAAAGGAAATTTTGGTTTCCTATAATAGTGCTATAGATATAATGTCTGCTAAAAATGATATATCTGCTTTGTTATCTTCTGCTATATCTAAAGAGATATCTGTAAAATTTTTAACCTACACAAACCCCTGCGCACTTAATCCTAATTTGAAAGAATGCGAAGTTAAAGTTTATCCTAAGCAACTAGTTCGTTTTTGGATTTTTGATAAAACTAAAATATTGTTGTATTTGAATGATAATCCTGCAACAAAGGAAAATGAAGAGGCTTGCATTTTTATTGAATCGCCTATAATTGCTGCGTTTCTTGGTGAGATTTTCGGACTTTTGTCCAAAGAAGCAATCCCTTTAACAAAATAAGTATAATATGTTATATTTAATTTAAATAATTTTGTTTTTTTTAACAAAATAAGTATAATAAGTTATATTTAATTTAAATGATTTTGCTTCGCAAAGGTATTAATTTATATTGAGAATTTTCTTGCTAACCTATAACTAATCAAGCAAATACATTATTTTACATTTTAAGCTTGCTAAAAAATATATGGTACTAAAATCATCTTATCAAGGAGCACTTGAAATGAAGCAATATGCGCGCGTACAAATACTTAATGCTAACATTTCTCCAAAATATGCGCGTGCTATTGGAATAAAAATCAAAGGAAAGACTATAAAAGAAGCGATTAAATATCTGCAAAATGTTGCTGCTCAAAAAAAACCTCTTCCACTAACCAAAGTGCGAAAAGTAGCACATAAAAAAGGCGCAGGTGTTGCGAGTGGCCGTTATCCAAAAAAAACAAGCGACGCAATTATTAAATATCTTAAGCAACTGCGCGCAAACGCAGACGCAAAAATGTTAGACACTGACGCATTTAGAATTATTCACTTTGTTGCTAATCCTGGAAATCGAACCAAATGGAGTGGCTATTTCAAAGCACAGCACGGAAAAAGAAATGGAAACCCAAAAATAAGAACACGACAACAATATATTGAAATTATTGCTGGAAGTATAGAAGCAAAAGACAATGTGAAAAAAGCAAGACTAATTAATAAAAAACAAATTCCTAAACTAAAAACAAAGGGTAGCAACATCAAGCAAAAAACAAAACCAAGAGATGTAATAGATTTTAAAGATGATAACTCGCCAAAAGTTAGCACATCTGCAAATATAACAGATTTTAAAGATGATAACTCGCCAAAAGTTAGCACATCTGCAACTTCTGCTAAAGGATCAAAAAAATAATATGCCAAGCAAAAAAGAGTTTTTAGAAACATCAAAACAAATTGTACTGATCAATAAATACATTCAAAAGCAATTAAAAACATCTCTTATAGATAATATAACTATTCAACAAATTCCTACAAAAACAAAAATTACAATCCTAACACCTAACCCAGGATTGCTCATTGGTGGTGGTGGAGAAACATTAAAAACAATAACAGCAAACATTACAAAAAAGTTTAATGTTCAAAATATAGTTGTAGATATTCAGCCAGTTGAAACTCGCGCCCTATCATCTGTTTCGATCGCAAATATTCTTAGACGTTCTATTGAAGAAAGAAAAAATTTCAGAAATTTGATGAATAATTTGATGAAAGATGCAATGAGTGCAGGTGCGCGCGGAATTGAGATTATATTAGCTGGAAAGATTGGCGGAAGCGCATTGGCAGGAAGAAGAAAATATTACAAAGGTGTAAGAATATATACTGGTAATTTGAGAAAACTTGGAGTAAAAACAGTAAAAGTAGACGCTCAAACTAAAATGGGCACAGTAGGAATAACAGTCAAACTAATTCCTCCTGGGGTAGTTATGCCTGGAGAAATAAGAGCAAAAGAAAAGCAGAAACAAGAAGTAGTTATTGAAGAAAAATCTAATATTCAACAAACAGAAACAACAGAGCAAGCAAACACAAAATAACAAACCAAACAATTAGATCATTTTTAAAAACAAATAACATAATTGTATTTCAATAGCGCGCAAATAAAAAATAATTTTAATTGCAATGTTTGGGAGCAATTACTTAGCCTTGTTTTGTAATTATTTTCTAAAAAATATTTACATCTATTATTTATAAATATATTATGGGGTTAATAAATGAAGATATCAATGTCCAAAACATTGTAGTGACAGAGCAATTAAATAATCCTATAGATGTTAACGCATTAGGCAAGTTCGAGAAAAAGGGCTTTAAATACAACAAAGAAAAGTTTCCCGGTGTTTTTTTTCATGACAGTATAGATAAAAAAATAACTTTTATTATATTTAAGACAGGCAAAATCGTATGCACTGGAGCAAAATCAATGAGAGCAGTAAATTCAGCGTTAACTAGATTGATAAAAATATTAAATAAATTGGGTTTTAAAGTCAAACAAAAAAAGGAATTAAAAATAAGGAACCTTGTAGTGACTTCTTATATCAAAAAAATTCCTCGTATGTTCGAATTAGCAGCCATGTTGGACAATATAGAGTACAATCCAGAAGTGTTTCCTGGAATAATTTATAGAGAAAAAAACAAAGAATATTCAGCAGCTATTCTTATTTTTAAAACAGGGAGAATAGTGTGCGCAGGCATAAAGAATATAGACATAGCAAAACGAGCTATATCTGATTTTCAGAAAAAAATAATACTCAATAAAAATAAAGACACAAATTCACAATCACTTGCGTCGCAGGATTTCTTCTAATGCCTGAAATAATCTTGTCAAGTCAAGCAGAACGAATTTTGCGCGAAAAAGGAGCCAAAAGAGTCTCAAAAAAAGGAGCAAAGATGTTTGCGTTGGCAATTCAGGATTTTGGTTCGGGAATTGCTGATTTTGTTGTTTTTATCGCAAAACAAGCCAAAAAAAAGACAATTTTAAAAAAAGATGTGGAAAGTGTCGTGGCCCAGATTGAAAAGAAAAAACAAAGGTTTGGGCTTAATTAAAAGAAAAGTTAAATACAGAAATAAAAAAAGCGGAAGATTACAAAGCAATAGACAATAATCAAAAGATAATAAAGAAAAGCGATGACAAGGATGCAGAAATAAATTTAGTTTACTCTCAATTTTTAAAACCAGGTGATATTTTAGAAAATTTAGAAAAAAAAGCACCTAATATAGATTCAAATACAATACACAATATTTTAGAAAAAAAACCAACTAATTTAGATCCAAGCAATAAAGCTGTTTAAAAATTCTACACCTAAAAATATAATCATTTTGCCTTGGCTATGATTTTCTATAAAAATAATATCTTTTTGTAGAAAATTTACCTTATTTGTAGAAAATTATGCAACAATTAAAAAGCATAATTATATTTGAGCAAAACGCAGAAATTTTACCAAAAATATAGAATTTTACACTAACATCAATTTTTAAATTTTCCCATTAAGATCCCACCGCAAATAAATAAAACAAACCCTAATAACCCAAAAAATAAAAATATTCCTTCTATTCCTTCATTTGTAAAAAATAATGAAAAACGTGCCTGAATATACGAAATAATAGAAAGTGTAAATAAGGTACTAGCTATAAGAAATAACAATACCCTAAAAATTGTTTTTCCTCTAATAACAAAATCTCTAAGTTCGTAGTGTGTGTTTTGTATTTTTTTCTTCATTAACCTTCAAACCCCTTAAATAAAACACCTATAATAAAAAGAAGCATAAAGGAAACAACAGAGAAAATAAGAAAAGTGTTTGGTTCTGTTCCAAATCGAAAAGTAAGTAAATTAAATATGCTTAGGCTAATACACACAAAACCTATATTAAATAAACCCAACCCATATATTGTGTTAGCACCTATAACAGGTTCCACAATATCTTTATGTCTTATACAAACCTTTCCTAAACAAATCTGTATTTGCGTCGCTCTTTTTTTTGATTGGGAGTCTTCAACAGAATACTTACTATTTGTTGTATCCCCAACATATACCCCCCCCATATTTTATTTATAAATTTTGTTTTATATAAGTATGTAATTTAATCTAAGTTGTTATTATATGTTTGTATGTTTGTGCAAATTTTGTGCATCTCAATATACAACATATTATAATTTGTCATAATTGTGTAAACTTTACCAAAATCGTGGAAAATTCTACACTATATTTTTTTGCTTGTATACTTAGGGAACCCTAAGTAAACATAAACTACGCAGATTTTACCCTAAGTTTATAAAAATTATGGAAACAAACAAAAATAAACCCTTTGCTGCAATTTACACAAGAGTTTCAACGCAAGACCAAGCACAGCACGGTTTTTCTTTGGATGCGCAGCAAGATTCATTGGTTAATTATGCAAAGGTGTTGGGTTATGATATTTTTAAAATTTACTGTGATAAAGGAAAATCAGCAAAAGATTTAAAACGGCATGAAATGATTCAATTGTTAAAAGATGCTGAGAGCAAGAAATTTTCAGCAATTTTTGTTTACAAACTTGACAGATTCTCAAGAAATTTGAAAGATTTGATTTTAACAATAGATAAGCTAAAAGAGTGGGGAGTTGACTTTATTTCCCTGCAAGACAAAATTGAGACATCCAGCGCATCAGGCAAGTTGATGTTTCAAGTAATTTCTGCATTTGCAGAATTTGAAAGAAATATAATTGGAGACAGAACCAAATTTGGCATGGAAAGAAAAGCAAAAGAAGGTGGGTTTATAACAAAAGCTCCGCGAGGGTATAGTTTGATCAATAAAAATTTGATAATTGACGAAAAAGGAGCAGAAGAGGTGAGAACAATCTTTAATGAATTTTTAGAAACTCCTATTTCATTAACACAACTTGCCAAAAAACATAGAATAACAACATCAGGAATAAAAAAACTTCTAATAAACAAAACCTATATTGGAATTGTTAAATATGCAGGAAAAGAAACACAAGGGAACCACAAACCAATAATCGATGCAGATATTTTTAACAAAGTGAATGAAAAATTAAAAAATAAATTCAAAGAATAAAAAATTAAAAAATTAAATTTAAAAAAGTAAAAAACCCTAATAAATTATAATTTAATTTGTGGAAAATTCTACATTTTAGGTAAATTTTATACTATTTTTAAAATTAGTGGAATTTTCCATTATATTTTTGGTAAATTTTATACTATTTTTAAAATTAGTGGAATTTTCCATTATATTTTTGGTAAATTTTCTTTATCTTAGATTAGTTTTCTATTTTTCTATTCTTTTTAAATTATGTGGAATTTTCTAGCATTTTGGTAAAATTTCTAAATCTTAAAACATCTTTGTGTTTTGCTTCTATATTTTTACATCTTAAAACATCTTTGTGTTTTGCTTCTATATTTTTACATCTTAAAACATCTTTGTGTTTTGCTTCTATATTTTTACATCTTAAAACATCTTCGCTTTTTATGATTTTTCAAACAAGTTTGTCTTATTTGTTTTAACTGCCAAAGGATCAAAATGACTTCTTACTCCTTTAATTTCCTGCAGGGCTTGATCTATTTTTTTGTGCGCATAGTTAGGATAATTATGTAAATTATAATGCCACGGCAGAAAATTTTGCTCTGCTGCTAATGGTTTCATAAATTTTAAGAGATTATCAAATTTTTGCACTGCGCGCAATTGTTGTTGGGTATTTAGGGTAGTATTTTTTGTTTTTTCTGAGAATTTAATTTTTTTATTTTGTTTTTTTACAAAACCATCTATTTCTTTGTAAAACCCCATATCTATGAAATTTCCGAGCCATAATGGCCCGGCAATTGTTAAATTAGCACCACATTCGCAAACATAGCTAAAACACTGCTCAAAATTGACTTTTCTTTTATTACAAGCTGCGCAAAACGAAATATGGCCTATTTTTCTATCCAAATCTCCTTGTTTGTACTTTTCTATGCTAAAAAATGCGCGCATATAATGGTCTTTGCTATATGAAAGCAAAAACAGTGGAAAAAGACCATATTTTGCTGCTGTTCTTGCAATATAACCCAAAAGAATGCGCAAGCCTGTTTCTTTCATAGATTCGTTTTTTGATGGTGTTGAAAAATAAATTCTCTCGCATTTTTGTGAATTTTGTTGAGAAGCTCCGCACAATACAGCAGTATCAGTCGCTGTAATACTAATAAGCTCACCTTTTCGAGCATTTGCCAAAACAAAGTCCAAAAACAAAACAGGAGTTCCAAAAGGATCAAGATCAACAATATCTGCTTGCTTTTCAGCCAAAAGTCGCTGGAAAGAGAGATTGTAGAGATTATAATGAATATTTTTGGGTAAGTTATTAATTTTTAAGTTAGATTTTATATTTTCAATAGATTTTGGATTTAGATCATTAAATATAACATTTTTTATACCTGTTTCTGCTAAAACTCTAAGTCCTTTGACGCCTGACCCTGCCATTCCATCAAAAAAGACCAAATTTTCGCTCTTTTTGACTGCTTTAGCCCAAAAATCATAAAATAAAACAGAAATGTCACGATTATGCTTCATTCTTGGGTTATAGAATACTTTCATTTTTTTTGAAGGAACAAATATTTTTCCATAATCAGCATCACTAACATCAATAACTACATTTCCTTCTTTAATTAGTGTCATAAATTATTTATCTAACTCCTTTCTAACTCCTTTCTAACTCCTTGATTTATTTATTAATCTTTACAAATCATATTTATTTAATTTATTTATCTATCTTTTTAATAAAATAATTATAAGCTCTCAATATATTTATCTATCTTTTTAATAAAATATTTATAAGCTCTCAATTTATTTTATTTATCTTTTT
>PFSX01000010.1 GCA_002789275.1 Candidatus Huberarchaeum crystalense
TAAGGCGCGATGCCAAGAGATATTGTATTTTTTGGCGAGGTCATACTGTTCTTTAGAGATTGTAGTTGAGATATTAACAATTCCGTTTACATACATTTTTCCTTTTCCCATATTATATTTATAAACCTCTGTTTAAAAGGGTAAATAAGAAAAATGGGGGGGTTTATTATTAAATAGTGTAAATAACACTATATACTATTTTATGGATATAAAATTGGCAAAATTAGAAAAAATGGCAAAATTCACGAGTAAATAAAAAATAGACTGTCCGACATACAGTTAGATTTGACCCCCCCTGTTCTGTAAACTTCGATGTAAACACAGGTTTTTAACTTTTACTTTAAATAACTAAACAATGGTATATTTTATTTAACTTTAATAATGTAATTATAAAAAAAGTGAAATATTTAACTTTAATAATGGTGTAAAGCGTTCATTCCCATAATATTTATTAATATAGTTGTTTAAAAGGGGTAAGGGGTAAAAATTATGAACTGTATATTGGACAGTAAGAAATTTTATTAAAAATTCAAGATTTTTTACAGATTATAAATTTTATGCCCCCCCTAGAATATTATATCAGCGCACGCCTACTTATAAGTTAGGTTCACCTGGCACTTTTTTATTAAGTTTATTAGTATGTATTTCATCAGTCATCTGATTTTTCCCAATTTATATTATGTGTATTTTTTGCATCGTGTGTATATTCTCTTATTTTTTCAATATTTATAATAGGGATTTCTACTTCTGTACCTTTCAATTCGTCTATAAAAATAAAACTAATTGAATCAGGGCTTGTGTCTTTATAAATTAAAAATAATAAATCTCTTGGGTCTTTAGTCCCTTTAAGGTATATTACATATTTTTTATTTTTTTCCATCGTTTTTTGCTCCATTTTTTATTGTTGTTTTTACCCTTACCATAATGTTATTTAACAAGGTGTTTAAAAAGGGTTGGGTTTTTTATATAATTATTTTTTATTTTAAAATAAGGATTTTTTAAATTTAATCTTTTTTAGATATTTAAAGGCAAATTTATGCTAAAAAACAGGCAAAACAACATAAGTAAAGCAATTTCAAGCATTGTAAAGTAATTTCAATCCTTTTTAAACAAGCTATTATAAATATATTATGTATCGCACACCCCTACAAATACAAAACTTAGGAGAACAAGAATCAAAACAACAAAAAGTTAAAAAAAATAATAAATTAATAAGTATGCTTTTTAAAACCGCAATAATTATATCTATATTTATTATTATCTTTTTATTTCTTGCTTCTGTTGTTAACAGTGATTCTGTGCATATTTTCCATTCTGCAATAGCAGGAGCTAATAATTCTATTGGGTATATGATATTAGATACTCAAAATACTACAAGAAATAATATTTATTTATCTACTCATAACTTATATTTTCCTATTATTTTTAGTGAAAATAATTTTAATTTAGATAATAATACTCATAAAAGAATAGATATTATAGTAGATCTTCAAGATTTTTATTTAAAACCAGGAAACTATAATGGAAATATAGTTGTAACTTCAAGTTTAGGTTCGCAAAATTTACCTATAAATGTAAATTTACTTAGTGAGAATGCTTTTGAATTGTACTCAAACTTAACAACTAACACTACTGACAATGTATATACTCTAAAAAGCGAGGGGGATTATTTTGTTGTTTCGGTGATTAATTTAGGTAATTATGATATGGAATTTGCAATAGACAATGACAACCCCTTATTTATAACTCAAAACACAGTGAGAGTTTTAAAAGGTGAAACCCAACAAGTAAAAATACATTATGTTGACCCACAAAATACACAATGTGGAATAAACAATTTAAAAATTTCTTTTAAAGAAAGCGACAATAATATTAAATATTTTAAGTTAAATTATACTTGTATAGATATTAAACAACCAGAAATCACAGAATTTATTTTTGAAAGAAATATTATTTTTGGAGATCCTCAAATTATAAAATTTTGTGTTATGGATAATAATCATACAAAAAACATGTCTATAAACTTAATAAGTAAAACCCAAAACATAAATATAACAAACTTAACTATAACAAACTTAACAATTCATAATATAAGTAGTAGTTGTATAGATTATAATTTTAAACCCAATGAATCAGGCGAATGGATAATAAATATTAATGCCTTTGATTTTGCAGGCAACTATATAAACAAAACAGATAGATTTTATACATCTCAAATAAAAACATATATTGAACTAAATAATTATGATTGGGGTAAAATTCAAGAATATAAAAATATAAATGGTGTGATTTTAACATCATTCGGGGAAATTAAGGGCTATGTTTCGCTTGTTAGTAAGTCTTGTTCAAATTGCAGTTTTGTTATAAATGGCAAAGAAATGAATGTGGATGAACAAAATAGGTTTGCACTTAATGGGGATCAATTTAATTCTGCTAAATTGTCTTACTCTTTTAATTCTAAGATAGAAAATAATACTGACCAGGCGATTTTTGTTGTTAAGTTTGATTTTGATGACAATTATCTTGCTGAAGATAGACTAATAACAATAAGTGCTACACCTTCAAATCTTAATTTTTTAAAAGATTATAGGACAAATTATGGGGGAGAGGTTAAATCAACTTATTGTAATACAAATAATACAGGTATAAGTAACACTTCCTCTACTACATGTTGTGTTGAAATGGCAGGTGTAATTGAGGGGTCGGAACAAGCAAAATATCTCCCAAATATGAATGAAAAAGTATGTGATATTTTAGTTCAAAATCAAAATCAAGCAAAACAAATAGCCATTAATGAAGCAGACAGAAATCTTTTATTTGGTGTGTTTGTTTTATTTATTAGTATATTTTTATCTTTATTTTGGATTATAGATCATTATTGCATTTTTTCATATATAACATATCTTAAAAGATATATAAGGCATCAAAAATGATACATAAATATAATATGAGGACTAAAATACAATATAAAGAAAATAATAATAGTATAGCAAACAATGTATTAAATTTAATGCAAAAAGAACCACAAACAACAAATGCATCTTCAAATGCGTTTTTGTTTGCATATTGGATAAAATATGAAAAAAACATTTTAATGCAACTATTGTTTAAAAACAAAACAGCAAATTTAACACAAGCTACAACTATATTGCGAAGAAGACAGGAGTTAAAAAAACGAGGGTTTGGTTATGAAGATTTTTTTGAAGACAAAACAAAGCATTTTAAAGGAAAAAACAAAGATGATTTTTAAAACAGTATTATATATAGATGGAAGAGTATATATTATACTTGACTTAAAATTAGATCCCACTATCAACAAAATAGAATTAAAAGTTATAAGACCTACATCTATTTTTGGGTATTTGGGAAAAATAATTCAAAAAAAACCAGATGAAGTATGGCATATTGACAGGGAATCACTTATTCCCCTCGATCAATTAGGTATGGATCTTTCTTATATCATAATGGAAGATGGGGGTGTAAAAAGTTGTTTTTATGATTTTTTTGGGGATGCAACTACATTAATTGCACTTGACAAAATAAAAAGTGAACTTGAAGGGTGTAAAACCACTATAGCATCACTATCTCGTGAGCTTCAAGAGGGCAAAGGTCAAGCAATGGTACGAGCAGCAGAAGAAAATGCAGTTCTAAAAAAAATAACAGGTTCAGGGAGTTCAGCATATCAAGAAGATGATAGAAGATTTCATATACCTCATATTGGAAGATCATCTATGGAGGGGGATGTATAATAATGTATAATGAAGATCAAAATATAGATATTCAAGATAATCAAAGTAAAAAAAACATAAGATCAGATTTATCTGAAAAATTAATCATAGATTTAAAAAACGGGCTTAAAAAGTTAGACAACGCTATTTTAAAAAAAGATATTAATAGTCTTGTTGATACTAAAAAATATTTTGATAGAGTTATTGACACAACAATGGGAACTAATAGACAGCAACTTGTTATATTTGTTGAAAATATTGGGAATATTTCAAAGGTTTTAAGAAAAAATGAAAGTCCAAATTCAAATGTAATACATCTTATAGATAATATTGAAAATGTTATATCTATTACAATATATCTTATAGATCTATATAATTTGTTTGTTGATTCCAACAATAAAATATTTGGTTTTTTGTATAATTATTGTCAAGAACTACAAAATCAAAATAAAGATTTATATAGTGAAAATGAAGAGTTATCTCGTAAAAATAAATATTTAGAAGAAACAAAAGGCATGGATGCAAGGGGATTTCAAGACGAAGTAAAACAACATCTTGACGCTCAAACGCAGTTATCTAACAGGATTGAAATTTTACTTAAACAAACAAGTGATCGAACTCATTCTTTACTTACTTTTTTATTAAGTAAAGAGGGTGAAAATCAAGAATTAAGTAAAGAGGGTGAAAATCAAGAAAATCAAGAATTAGATCAAGATTTAAAAACAAGTTTAGTAATTCCCCATAAAGTTTTTACACCTGAAACAAAAGATGAAGGAATAAAAGATGAAGAAATTGAAAACAACCAAGATGGCGAAAATAACAAAAATGACAAAAATAATGAAAATAATAAAGAAAGTATTTATAATTCTATTTATCCTGAGGGTTATGAAAAAGGAGACTCAGTTAATTTTTTAATTACAGTAATTTTAAGCCATTTTCGTTCTAATACTATTATTAATGGTTCAAGACTTCATAATAAGTTTACTTCTATAGGTATGAAGATAAATATATCAAAAATATATAATGTTTTAAAGTTTCTTGAATGGAAAGGTGCAATAAAAAAGGTTGCGTTGAACGATGCTAAACCTATATCTGGAACAAATATTAAATATATTATTATAAACCAAGAAATAATTGATACTTTAATAAATAACTATAATAATAAAGATAAAGAGGATTGATATGGGTCAATCATTTACAAAAGAGAGTTTATATATACCTCTTATACTTTCTTTTATAATATCTTTATTAATATCTGTTATTTTGTATTTTATAGGTTTTGATGTTTCTTTTTTTGTTTTTACTTCTTTGTTGTTGCTTGTATTTTTAGTTCAGTTATTAAGAAGTGTTTTTTTATTTTATGATGATTTAGATTTAGAGTCTCGTGCTATAAAATTAGCTATTGATAAAACCGCTATTATAGGTCGCAATTATAATAAAGGAGCGAAGATTACAGCGGTGTTTGACCGTAATTCTGTAATTAGTTCGCAAGATGCTTTTGACAAAAGATTACCTAATAAGACAAGATCATATATGGGAGTTATTTTAAAAATTATTACTTTAAATAATAAATATTATAATTCTTATTCTAAGTGTATTTTTGAAATTATTGATGGCAGTAATTTATTGCTAAGGGATTTTATGATATTGGGGGAAAAAGAACTTCCTATTATTAAAGGCGATCCGTTTTATGGTCGTAGCTGGGCGAGAATATCCTCTCAACAAAGTGTAAATTTTTTTCAGTATCCTACAGCAGAACCCACACCAGCAATATATATAAACCCTGAAGATAAAATAACATATCCCCCATCTCAACAGCCACCACAAAACCCACCACAACAAAATAAAAAACAAGATATAGGAGATATAGATTATAGATGATTGAAGAAGAAAATGAAGATGAAGCAGTATTACCAAAAACCATCTCAAAACGCCCAAAACAATCTTTATTTATGGAGGAGTTAAATTACTATGGTAAAGGTATGGCGGGACATATTTCATTTGATGATATTTATAAAGAAGATCCTCAACGAACCCATAAACAAGATAAGGTATTAATAGGATTTTTGCACAGCACAGTAGATTTAATAAATATTAGTTCAGACCCTGATTTAATTAATGAGGTGTATAACACCCAAGACAAGGAAAGCAGGGATTTTTACCTTGATTTTTCTAAAACTATAAGAATTGTAGTGTTTGGCATGACAGGAGCAGGCAAAACTGTTTTAGCAACAAGAATAATTTACTCTACATATAAGGCAGGCGTTAATGTTGCTTGCTTGACTGATGTTAAGAATGAAATGGCAATTATTAGCCAGCCTTTGCAAAGAGAATATACTAAGTTTCTTCCTTTGGAAGAAATACCAACTGGTTTAGATATATGTACCATTCGCCCTTTTTTCTTACAGAAAGATCCTACAACAGAAGATATATCTTATGAGGGTAAAGTATCTAAATTAAGTATAAAAAACATAACAGAAGCGGCTTGGATTGAGTTAATGGGATTGACGCTTAAAGAAGACAGAGAGTCCCCCCAAAATATTTTTGTTAGATTTTTAGTTGAAGCAATAAGAGAAGGAAAAATATCAACAAAACAGGATATATTTGATTTTATTGAATCTCACACATCTACAACAATATCTAAAAAAACAAAAAAAGATGAAATTCAAATTAAAGATGGTGATGATAGTAGGGTTAAAGATGGTGATGATAGTATGGTTAAATTTGCTGACCAGACAGGCAAAATAATGTTGCGTAATATAATCATTGCTTTTAAAGCAGGAGTTATAACTGACAACGATGATGAAGTTATTTCTCCTGTTGATATTTTAAAAGACAACAAAATAATAATATATAATTATAGGAATTATAGTAATAATGCGACGAAATATCCTTTTGTTAGTTTAACTTCAAATATAAATGAAATATGGAAAGCAAAAAAAGACAAAAAATATAAGGGCAAGGTTTTAATTATAATTGATGAAGCACATAATTTTTGTAATGCGTCCCCCACTAAAAACTCGTCTTCTAAAAGCAAAATAATATCGCTTGTCAAAGAGTCAAGAACAGAGAGCATTAATATGTGCTTTATAACTCAAGACCCCCCTTCTTCATCAGGTTCTTCGGATGATTTCACAATTCCTTATGAAGTTATATCAAATTCAAGGTATATTATAGTGCCTCCAACAATTTCACCAAAAGATTTTAAAAAAAAACTTTTAGAAGATATTGGAATGTATAAATACAATAATAAAGACCAAGACCAATATTTTAATTCTTTAATTTTTAAAGAAGCATATAAAAGCAAGAGAAATGGCAGATCGCCTTGGTTTGTTGTAGATAAACTATTAAAAAGAGTTCATTTGGTTTATATTTATGTTCCTGGTTGTGCTATACCTGAGGAACAATAAATATCTTTTTGCTTACCTTTTTGCTTTGCCTTTTTAAATATACTATACTATAAATATTATGATACCATTCACGGTGTCATGTCTAAGATACAAATAAATCAAAGACAACTATATAATATAGAGATTTAACACATCGTCATAAACACTTACTTTTTGGGTTTATGATGGTTAATACAATCTTTATGTTATCAAAATCAAAAGGAGACATAATAAATGGGAACAATTGGAAAAATAAATCCGTATGTTATATTGGTTGTTATTTTTGCCATGGTAGCTATAGGAGCAGTAGTATTTCAATCTACTTTAATACCTGCATCAATTGCGGGTGATAAGGTAACTGATGGTGCTGTTGCTGTTACAGCGTGTGGCAGTGATAATAAAGGTGTATTAAATATGAGAGTAGTTAATCCATTAAATACAGCAGGGCAAGAATATTTTGCTGCAAGTGGTGTAATAAATGAAATTACTGCATCTGGTGCGGAAGTACCAGCAGGTATTGTTTTTACAACAAACGCAAACAACACTTACGCAAAAATAGATTTTACTTGTGGTAAGAAGTATAAGGGATATATTCTATCTTCGGATAATGTTCACACATCAGCATCCTTTGAATTTAATGGAAATGCTGAAACAATCACATTAAGTGATTTGAAAATCCCACAACATAGTGCTTTGTTGTTTAGAGCTTATAACAACGACGAAAAAGCATATATGTATAGTGGCGATTCAACTGTTGCAAACGCTTTTGTAGCTTCAGGTAATACTATATTCTCCACAACATCAAACTCAACTGGAACAACAGTTGGTATAGGTGAATGTGTAGACTTTAATATAGAAGTGTGGGCAAACACAACATATGCGACTGATACTCAATATACTGATCAAAAAACACACATTGCTGTAAATCTAAATTCAGCTGGCGATAATGACTGGCAAATCCCTACCGTTTTGGTAGATGGTGTTTCTCTAACACAGGAACAAATGAATTTAAGATTAGCAAACGACGGCTATGATTATCAATATATTGCCCCTGTTATAATGGGACAAGTAAAACATAATGTAAGAGTTCAAGCATGTGCAATTTCTGGAATAAATCCAGATGCAGACATTACTGTTGGTGTTTTTACGTCTGGGTATGCTCAAAGTATATCTGACGGGAATAAAATAATCAATGGTATAAGCAACGATAATGTTGGAACTTATACAATGGTTTACACTGGACAAACAGTTATATTCAACACAGTATAGATATAATATACACAAATGTTAGTAAAATAACAGTAAAAATCTAAATGTGAGGTGTTGTTGTAGAGTTATTTACTACAACACCCCCACAAATAGGTTTTTATAATTTAAAATTTAAAAATGCTAAATAACAAAAGAATAATAAATAATATATGGAACGACAAACATTCAATATAAACAATACTGAACACTTTAATAAAAAACAAGACACTAATTACTCATCAATTTTAGATATTTTTATAGCAATTTCTTTTATATTTCTTTTAGCAGTGTTAGTCTTAACCTTTGAGCAGAATATGAAATGGGGTATTATCTTTGGATTTATGATATTTGTTTATTTTTTTGCTCGGGTTTATGATATGATTGACAAAACAGAAACAATAACAACTATTGGCGTTGAAGACTCGCAGAATAAACCTTTGGGATTTTCTGCTATTCCTAACTCTTGGATTTTTTGGGGCTCAATTATTTTTTTCTTTATTTATACTTTTTTTGTAGCAAGCGGGTATCATTATAATATAGTGGTTGGTGCACCTCAATTTAACACGGCGGGTTTTACTTTTAATATTGCGGGGTTGCAGAGTATGTTATATGGCGATTTTTTGAACGCAATTTTATCAGCTTTTGCAGGGATAGCCGAGACAATTTTCTTTTTTGGTTTTGTGTTTCCAAGTATAATCAGCAATTTAGTTCATAAATTTCGTCTTGATAAAATAATTGCTGTGATTATAGGAGTGATTATTGTCTCGTCAATATTTACTATTTTTCATTTAGCTGTTTATGGCTTAAACGAGGTTGCTCTTTTAAATTTGTTTGTTTTTGCTATTTTTAATTGTATTATATTATCACTTCTACATAACATATTTCCTTTGATTGCTTGGCACTCTGCAAATAATCTTGGACTTTCTCAATGGGTACACACTTTTTTAAATCAATTGGAGAATATATTATGATAAAATATAATAAATTCTTTATTGTTTTGATGCTTGTTGCTATGTTCTTTGTGTTTTCACAAAATATAAATGCTTACACAAATGGGGAAACATATTGGGGTTGTAGTGATTGTAGCGATTGTGAAGCTGCTTTACAAGATAATGGGCATAGCGAAGTAAGACTGACGGCGAATATAAACAACCATGCAGGAACCTGCATAGACAACCCTGCAAACTTTAACAACAAAATCTTTGATTGTCAAGGAAATACAATTGACGGCGATGATTCTGATGTTGATTACGGAATCTTTTTAAGTGAAAAATCAGGAAATATAATTAAA
>PFSX01000019.1 GCA_002789275.1 Candidatus Huberarchaeum crystalense
CAAAAACAACAATTATTAAACCAATAAATAAAAACTATCTCAAAAACAACAATTATTAAACCAACAAAAGCTAATATTCCATACCTTCTGCAAAAGAAGTTGTTTTTTTCTTTTTTTTCATAATTAGGTGTGTTTTTGGAACTACTAATAATAATGAGTTTTGAAGAACAACCATGTCTCCGCCAGTTACTTCTGCGGTTTTCTTTATTCTATCGATTGCGCGCTTAAGATCCTCGAACTTTTCTTGTTGAATTTGCACAATATCAATAAGTAAAATTGTCTTTCCATCTCTGAATAAATTTATAACATTTTGAGTATCATTATAGCTCTTTAATTGATCGTAAATTATTCGGTACTTTCCCGCGCGCTTAATATCTCGGGTAAGTTCCTGGCCCTCATCTAAAGTTTGAGCAATATTTTCAGCGTCAACATATTCTTCTTCTCTTTTTTTATTTCCAAAGAGCATTTCTATTATTCCCATAATGTATTTAGTAAGTAGTTTAAAAACCCTATATTTAAAGAAACCAAATACAAAGATATTCTTCGTTAAGACCTATAAAAAATATATATTTTCATAAATTACAAAACAAAAAAACAATATATAGAAATTAACAGTACGATTTTTGTTGTGCGATTTGTATATGTAAATAAACTACAAAAGCACACAAAAATCTACTAACGATAAGATTTTTGCTGTTTTTTTGCTCTTGCTTTGTATCCAAAATGCCTTGGTTGTTTAGCGCGCACGTCAGAAATAAATAAATATCGAGCATACTTGCTATAAATTTCTTTAAGTTGCTTTGCTTCGATGGTTGGAATAGATTTAAGCAAAAGTTGGCCTATTGCTGTGCGAGCTGCCTGAGCTTGCCCCATAACACCACCTCCAACAACAGACACATATATATCTTTATCTTTTAAAAAATTATCTACAATCTCTCTGCCAACAAATATTGGTTCTAAAATTATTTTAGATATAATCTTTGGAGTTAAACTCTCAGCAAGTACATTGTTGACAATTACTTTTCCTGAACCCTTTTTCAAATAAGTGCGCGATACTGCTGATTTTCGTTTTCCAGTTCCTATATTTGTTTTTGTTTTTTTAGAGTGTTTAGCAATCATTTTATAGCGCCTTTAGTTTGAGCAAACGTCGCTTTCGCTTTCTCGCTCTGATTCTTTTTTTGAGCCATTTCCATCGCATTTGTCTTCTTTTGCCTTTTCGCACATTTTTCTTCCATTTTCGCGGTTTTGCCTTCATTTTGTGCTTATATTTGCAATAGTTTTGGTTGTTTGTTGAATGTCATTTGTTTTTTTGTTATCTTCATCAATAGTATTTTGTTGAATGTCATTTGTTTTTTTGTTATCTTCATCAATAGTATTTTGTTGAATGTTGTTTGGCTTTTCATTATCTTTAATTTTATTTCTGGTTTTTATATAATCTTGCTCTGTTTGTTTAAGCGCATCTAAGGAAACATAATAATATAAAGTAGATAGCAAAGTACTCTGTCCAAAGTGTGTTTCCACTTTTCTCACAAGTAATTGCTCTTTTATCAAAGAGCTATCATTTGCAAGCAGATGATCAATAATACTTTGCTTTGACGGAATTGGCTCTCCTTTAAAAAATGCTTTAATTTCAATTTTTTCTCTTTTAAGATTTGGTTCTTTTACTCTTGAAATAATATCTAATTTCATTTTGCTACCCTTAATGCATATTCACCTTTTAAACTTGCGTGAATAATTTGAGCAAATACAGATTTAGATGCATCAATAATAAATAAATATCCTTCAAAATCAGATGTTAATTCCCGACCTCCACAACCCGGACAAATCTTTTCAGAAACAAGCCGCTTGCAACTTTTGCATGCTTTAACTGCAACTATCTTATTCATTTTTTACCTCTAACAAAACACCATTAAGCACTGGTTGTTGCCCTGGTCTGCTTGTAATTTTTACATCCCCTAAATCTGTTTCAACTATTGCTCCTTTTGTAAGAATCTTATTTTTTAACAACTTAGGATTAGCTTTGTTGTCAACAAACGCAATTATTTTTGCTTTTTTATATGTTTTATTTTTTAAAAGAACATTGACTTCATCTATTGATTTTATCTTAATTTTTAAATTATCTCCGCGCACTTGCTGTTTTTTTAATAATTTGCGCTCTATGATCGTAGAAATTGGCGGGCGTCCTGTGCGCGCTTTTTTCTTTTTGCTGTGTGGTTTGTACTTTTTTCCTGTTTCAGTTCTCCCTTGGCGACCTTGATAAATTACCATATATTTTTTAAGAAGAGACAACTTTTTGTTTGCTTGAATTATCAAGAACTTCATTTACTAGCGCATCTGCTTCGCTGTTCTCTGCGCGCGGAATATGCAAAAACACAATATTTTTGAATCTGCCACCTATTTGCATAACTTTAAAATACAATTCTTTAAGATCATGATTTTTAACTCTATATTCTTTTGTTAATTGCTTAACTATAAGTTCGCTGTCTAAAAAGCATTTAATTTGCGTTGCTCCTAATCCTTTCGCTGCTTCTAAACCCTCAATCAATGCCAAATATTCTGCTTGGTTGTTGGTCTTTATGCCAAAGAAAAATCCATTTTTAAAAATAATCTTGCCTTCCTTATCTCTAATGATAACACCACCTGCTGCTGGTCCTGGATTTCTGCGCGCCCCCCCATCTGTAAAAATAGATATTTCCATACATTTTTTATTTAAATTTTGAAATTGTTGGGGTAGAAAATTGTAATTTTGCTTAAATAATATATGGAAAGTGAGCAAATTATTTTATTAATTATTGTAGTAGTATTTTTGGTTCTGGCCGCACTCTTTATATTTGGCAATCTTGGCAGCTCTTTTATTAATTCACTAAAAGATATGTTTGGTGGCCTATTTCCTGGAAGCAACTAAAATGATTAAATATAAAATAACTAATAAAATTCTGCACGGAGAAACAAATGGTGCAATATGAAACAATAGCAAAGCTATTTCTTGCTGTTTTGCTGCTTACTATATTATTTTATATTAGTATAGTTGTTCTTGGTGTGTGGAAACCTGTTATGCCTTGGTCAGAATATATTGAAAAGTTTGCGATTATAGGATATACTAATGAAAAATATATAGAGCCAGAAAAAGAATTTAAAATTATAGTTGAGCCAAACCCAGATCTAACAAAATATAAAAACAAAAACTACCTTGATTTGTGGATATGTGTTGACAATGTTTATCAATATTATAAACCGCTTTATGTTGAGAAAAAGGCAGATTATGCTTTTGTAGAACAAGAAAAAAGAGATTCAAAGGGTAACATTCATACTACAAATAAATTTCTATATATGAAAATTTTTGCAGGGGAGGAGGACGGAGAAGAATATAAAGATAAAAGTGAGAAAGATAAAATAATAAACTATATTTTAAATATGAAAAAATATTCACAAAGTGGAGAGTGTTATTTTACAGTTCCACTTGGAGGCAAGGCTGAAGGCCATTATTATTATCCTTGCAATGGAAATGATGGAAGCCCTATAATTAAAAAAATATCTTCATCAGAATACAATGAATATAGCCTAGCCTTATTTGCAAAGTGGCTTAGTGTTGATTTTTTTAGCAGAACAACTTTGGTAGAGGACTTTGATCGCAATTCTTCAATATCACCAAAGGATAATATTAAAGGTAAATGTTGGCCTGGAGATTGTGGAAAAAAATATTTTGATGTTAATGATAGTGGAAAAAAATTTGATTGTGATACAGCATGCAAAGGAAATTCTATCTGTAATGATATATGTAATAAAATTCCATCAAAAATTGTTAGGGGTGATACACCAATATTGACTTCGCTTTCATATAAAGTAAACTCCTCAAGTGTTGATGACAGCCAATGCGTGCCTTATGATCCTGAAAAACAACTTAATTTTAATATGATGCTAACAACAAAAGATAGCAGTGGAAGTAATATTCCACACGCAGAAGCATACAAACCTGTTTATGGACCAGTGTACATTTACTTTAGACTTTATGACAAAAAAAAAGATGAAATGACTCAATTATGGCCTATAAGTAAGGATTCAGCAATGTTAGTGACATCTGGCATGCCATATTCAAGAGATATGCCTACTGCTGGACTTATTCCAGGTATAATTCAATTCGCGCAAAAACGCGGGGAAAATGTTGTTCACCTTTTAGCTGCTATTCCTCACTCACCTTTTAATAAAGATTTTGATGTGACAAAAAACTATATAACAGCAAAGTTGCCGTTTGTTGTTAGTAATAGTAACTCCCAAACCTTTAAAGATAATTTTGGAAACAATTTAAGATATGGTAAAAAATATGATGATGTTTCTTACATATCTCCAATGTGTGCAACAGGTTTTGGTAGGTTTTGGTATTATTCTACGATGATGCGAATTCCGCCGAGTGTTATGGGACAAAGCTCAAATGATAATTTTATTAAAAGTGATGATGGCTGCAAACACGAGCAATGGCTTACTGAGGATGGGTATTATAATTTGTGGTAGATTTAAGTTTTTTTGTAAATCAAAATAAAATAGAAATTGCTAAAAGGAGACGGATTTACTAAAAGCAATTGATAAATTTAAAAGTGCTAAAATAAAGTAGAAACTAATTTTTAGAATTGTTGCAGGAAAAGTTAGATGTTTAAAGTGTGGGAGAATTTTGTGTGGTGCATTTTATAGGGGGGCCTACCCAATAATTAATATCCTCATTACCCTCATTATCAAAATACATATACAAATCCCCATCTTCAACTTTAAATGGATTATCATCATCACCATTATCATCACCACCATCACTTAATTCATTTGGATATATAGTAACACTTTCATCATTACCAATTTTATCCATAATATTTAAAACACCAGAGATAGAGGGTCCTCCTTTTATATAAACATACTTCTTTAAAAAAAGCATATAATCTTGACTTCCCGGATCGGCTGTATTTATCTTTTTTTTCGTAAGATCTATTTCTCCACTCAAATGTTCAAGAAGAAGAACAGCACAATATATATTTGGTTTAAATGAAATATTACCTTCACTCCCTACAATTTGTACTTTTGGATATTTACCACAATACTTTACATCATTAAGGTTAGCAGTAAGTTTATTACTATCACTAGCAGTATAATTATTACTATCACCAACAGTATAATTATTACTATCACCAACAGTAGATACAATTTTAATTTTGTTTTGGCTAACATCAAACATATTATCATCACCACCAACACCACCTATCAACATTGCTCCTCCTATTGCAATCGTAGCAGCAGCAGTTTTATAGGGTGATAATCTCTTTTTTAGAGGTGTTACTATTTTTCCTATGTCTTCTAAATATACTAACAACCCCCCATAAAGCATATTAAGACGACAAAGTTCAGACATACGCTCT
>PFSX01000062.1:0-3682 GCA_002789275.1 Candidatus Huberarchaeum crystalense
AAAATACAAAAATAATAATTACTCCTGATTATTATAATAATTTTGAAAATGCTTCTAACAGAATTACTAAATCATACAACAAAACACAAGAATACATATCGTCAGAAATTGCAAGAAGGGAAGAAGAAATTGCAAATTTAAATTCAAAAGGTATAAAAAGTACTAAAAAGCAAAAAGAATATTTCGAAATACTAAAAAGACCTATTGAAACACAAAAAAAACAGATTGAAGCACAAAGAAAATATGCTGAAACACAATACAATACAATAAAAGGGAAGATAAATATTGATAATTTGAATTATACACAAATACTGCCCAACAAAGAGAAGATTAAATATAGTATATATAATGATGAGGAAGGCATAGGTGAAAGTCTTATTACATATATTAATACTATTAGAGATGATACTACTAAAGTAGATGTAAAAGAAAAGAATAATATTGGAAATGATACTACTAACGTAGATAATAGAGGTATATTTGAGAAAGTAGATGAGTTAACAAAAGAATTATACAAATTATACCCTGACCCAGAATCTTCTACGCAAGAAGAATTAACTATTTATATTCCAGAATCTTGTGAAAAAATCCATAAAAAGTTAGTTGAAAATACTCCAAGTATGTAAAACTCACAAACATTGTCAAAATTAGTAATTATTAAAAATATTGCTTTTGTTTGTTTTATTGCTTTATAAAAATTTATGGCTGTTTTATTTGGAACTGCTGGCGTGCCGATTTCTGCTAAACAAACAAAAACAACAGGTGGAATTAAAGCAGTTAAAGATTTGGGTTTAGATGTTCTTGAAATTGAGTTTGTGCGCGGCATTTATCTTGATGAAAAAAAAGCAAATGAATGCAAAGAAATTGCATCAAAAAACAATATTATTTTAACTGTTCATGCACCATATTTTATAAATTTCAATTCAGATGATTTAAATATTGTCAAAAAAAGCCAGGGATTCATATACCAAAGCGCTAAAATAGGTTGGCTTGCTGGTGCAAAATGCGTTGTTTTTCACCCTGGCTTTTATGGAAAAAAAACAAAAGACGAAACATACAAAACAATAAAAACAAATTTACAATTTGTTATAAAACAAATTCAAAAAGAAAACATAAATATTACTTTCTGCCCTGAAACAATGGGAAGAGTAAGTCAATTTGGAACAATAGATGAAATCTTACAATTAAGTGTTGATATACCAAATGTTAAGCCTTGCTTAGATTTTGCTCATATGTGGGCGCGCACAATGGCTAAAACAACAACCTTTTCTGAAAAATGCGTGAGTGAAATGGCTAAAACAACAACTTTTTTAGAAAATACAGAAAAAGCAAAAGAGGTTGACGGCCGCGTATTTGCAACAGAAATCCTTGAAAAAATTGAAAAAACACTTGGAAAAGATGCGCTCAAGCATCTACACATTCATATGGCTGGTGTGGCTTACAATAAAAATGGCGAACACAACCACGAAACACTTGAAGAGTCAAAATTTCCTTGGCGCGAAATTTTAGATGTTTTGAAAGAAAAGGAAATAAGTGGCACTATTATCAGCGAGTCCCCAAATATAGAACTTGATGCTATTCGCATGAAAGAATATTGGAAAAAACATTAAGCGCTTGTGGTCTAGTGGCAAGACAAGAGCTTCCCAAGCTTTTAACCTGAGTTCAAATCTCAGCAGGCGCATCAAATTTGTTATAAAAATATATGGCGAGCAACAAAATTCTTATGCCTGGCGAAACTGCTGGGTTAATGTCTTTTAGTGAAAATACTTTGTCAAAAATTCAAATTCCTCCGCTTATTATTATTGGAATATGTCTTCTTTTAATCGCAATTTTTTGGCTTTTTCGCTATTAGTTTTCTCAATTTTGTAACAAATCTATTAATAATTGTTTTTTATGTATAGTTGGATTTGTTATCTGTTATCAGAAACGACATTTGTTATTAAAAAAATTGTTGTTCAAAAAGTAAAATTAATTGAGTTCTTTTAAACAAACATAATAAAATTATGATATTACATGCACATCAAAATAAAGTTTGTACGAGCAAGAGGGTACTAATGGCATTGAAACAAAGTTTCAAAACATTATTTTCTAAGGAAAGAAAATAATGGCATTGAAAAATGTAATTTTTCAAAACATTATTTTTTTAGGAGATAAAAAATAATGGCAAAAAAAGCAAGAAAAGGAGGGCATATTATGAAAGGCTTTCCTAGCCGTAGTTTGCCGAAAAATTCATTTGTTAAAGTGGTTGATAACTCAGGAGCTAAAGAAATTAAAATTATTGCAGTTAAAGGTCATGTAACTACTAAAAAACGAATGCCTGCAGCCAGAGTTGGAGATATGGTTTGGGGTAGCATAACTGCCGGTGATGTCAAAATTAAAGGAACTGTGTTAAATGGTGTTGTTGTAAGAGCAAAAAAAGAATACCGCCGCGCAAACGGATGGCATGTTCAATTTGAAAGCAATGGAATTATTTTAATTAATGCAGACGGAACACCAAAAGGCACAATTATTAAAGGACCTGTGGCGCGCGAAGCAATTGAATTTTTCCCTGAAATAGGCAAGATTGCAAAGAGTGTTGTGTAAAAACAAACAAAATTGTGAAATTTAAATATTTTGAAAAATACAAAACAAAACAGGTTATTATCAGAAATTAAAATTAGAATATCTTATCTAAATTAAATTTTATTAAGAAAAAATACTTAGATATAGAGAAATAAATATTATTGCACGGTATTTGAACAGAAGAGCATATGTAAGGAACAATAAAAATTAATATTGGAAAAAATAGAAGAATACCTGAAATTCGCAAGAAATTTAAAAAAAGTAGAAAAGAATAAAGAAGTAGAAAAGAATAAAACATTAAAAGTATTAAAAAAGATATTAAAATATACAAAAAACCAACCCTAAAATTATTTTAAAGTTCTTTCTTTTAAGTAAATTTATATTGGTTTTATTCGTAATAGTATATAAGCAAGTGAACTAAATAAGTATATGGTAGTATAGTATCTAAGGGCATTATGCTTTTAATATTTGCTATCAGCTTACTTGGCTTTTTTTAAATTGCAGTCAAGACATACAAACTAATTTCAAACAAAAAAAGAATTCTAAACAATGATGCGAGTTGCAAAACAACAGCAACAATGAGAGAATTCAAAGGAGGACAATAAAATGTCTAAATTAAAAAAAATAATTGGCGCAACTGCTTTGGTTGCTACTTTAGGCTTTGCTGGTGCAACAACTTTTGCAGCTGATTTATCAGATATTTCAGGTGCAATGATTTCTGACCATGAAATGCCTACCGTTGTCATTGGGCAAGATGCAAAAGTGGATGATGTTTTATCAGCTATTGATGTTGCAGCTGTCTTGGCAAATGTCAAAGAAGAATCAACTACAGGTGCAGGAACTGTTGAATTTTCAACAGCAAGTGGCACTGCTTCAAACACAAAAATTGAAACACCTAATATTGGCACTTCAAAAGCCTTTTCAGATATTGCTTTATCAGGTGGTAAGGTAAAATATACTTTAAATGACAATGACGAAGAAGTTGACTTTAAAACCTATATAAGTGTAGAAAATACTACAACAGGATATGATACTGACAATGGTATAAAAGCAAGTGTTGCAGTTAAAAATTTTAAATACACTATTGACTTTACAAAAACAAATGCAGATGGTGTAAATG
>PFSX01000062.1:3710-3894 GCA_002789275.1 Candidatus Huberarchaeum crystalense
AAATAAAGAAATAAATATCTTTGGTGGATTATATACCTTAGATGTACTTACTTCATCTGAAATTTCTTTTAGTCCAGGAGTAGAACAAACAGTAAATGAGAATCAAGAAATTTCTTTTTGTGGTAAAAAATTAAAATTCACAAACATTTGTTGTGATTGTTATGGAGGAAATGGTGGAGTTCAA
>PFSX01000062.1:4180-4630 GCA_002789275.1 Candidatus Huberarchaeum crystalense
ATCTTAAACAAATAGAAGTTAGCTCATCTCAAAGCTATGGTGGTGATTCATATGAAAGCAGCAATGCTGTTGTTGAAGGTGGCACTATTAATTTTCCAAAAAACCTATCTAAATTAGTGTTTACTACAAATGAAGCTAGCATAGACAAAACAGATGTTGTTGTCACATCTTCAAGAGATAATGACCTAAACAAAGCAAGACTTAATTTGAAATTCACAACTTCACACAATCAAAACATTAATAATGATATTGTTGTTCAAAATGTAACTAATGCTGATACACCTGTATATATAGCTGCTTTAAATGGTGATATATATAGGGTTGACACAAAAGTAAACAACTCAAACACTAACGAATATTTCTTGAAATATTCAAAGATTTCATACAGTGATACTGTAAATGATACTAATATGAATAGTTCAGTGCTAGGGTTTGCAACAATAAATGCTA
>PFSX01000062.1:4691-5381 GCA_002789275.1 Candidatus Huberarchaeum crystalense
TGTTAAAGACAATATGGGCCAAATTAAGCTAAATATAACAGGAGGTGATATAAATGTAACTATATCTGACAAGGAAAGTAAAAATACTAATATTTCCCTAAATAACATAGGCCTAACCACAGGAGATAAAGTTGCAAGCGTGTCTATAGATGGTATATCTGTTGACAAAGATAAGTCAAAAAGAATAAACTATGGAACAATAGCTACAAGAGGTAGTGATACTGCAACAGTGACTTTGTTCAAAGAGCCAATCAAGGCAAATATAAGAGTAGATGCTACTGATGCGAGCTTTGATTTAACATCTTGTAAAATGACAGCAGGTAGTGCTGGTGGATGCACATACAGTGGAACTAACACAGCAAAAGCAGGCGACACAATTGGTGACTCTTCTTGCGCATCTTGCAAGTTGATAAAAATCAATAGTGTAGGCAGCGGTGCAGCTCCAACAAAAGTTATGTCTGTTGGCAGTGTTGCTAAATATGACATAGAAGTTAGTGCAACAGCTCCAACCAATAATATGGTTGTAGTTGGTGGAACTGCGATTAACAAAATCACAGCTGCATTAAAAGACAAACCATACCCTTCATACGGTGCTGCATCTGGATTGGTAGAAGGTCAATACAGAGTCAAGATGCAAGAGGTTGGTGGCTACAATGTATTAATCATTGAAGGATATGAGGCAGCTCAAAC
>PFSX01000035.1 GCA_002789275.1 Candidatus Huberarchaeum crystalense
TCTTTGGATTTTGGGACTGTTTGCAATGGTGGTAATGGAACATCAAACATTACTGTTAAAAATTCTTGCCCTACAAAAAATATTACAAACATAAATTATACTATAAAAAACTTATCTAATGGTAGCAATGCAATTTCTGCGAGTAATATAACAGGATATGTAAATTTTTCAGGCCAAATTGCTCCAAATGAGACATACACAGAAAACTTTACACTAAATATAGGGGATGCTCAATATCCAGGTGTCTATAATGGAACTTTTGACATTAAAATAATTTTTAATGACAGCACAGAAGTAGAAATTAATAATTTAGGAACAAAGGTTGTGGTTCAAGATTGCACTGCTCCAAACATATCTTGCCATAATGCAAGTGGAAATTATAATGTGACGAACTCTATAAATATTAGTGCAAACGCAACAGACAACATAAATGTAACAAATGTCACTTTTTCAGTTGTAAATCCTTTTGGAAATGCTTATACTAACCTGTACGGCGTTCAAGCAAACAATATCTGGACATATTATAATTTTAATGACACTTCTTACTGCGGAACCTATAACTACACTTCTTGTGCAACAGACAATGGCACAACTCCAAACAATTCAACAGATTCGTGTGTAACTTGTAACTTTACAATAGATTCGTTTTGCGGTGATGGAATTTGCTCTAACATAAGTGTCAATTGCGGCGAGAATTACACAAATTGCCTAGGCGATTGCTGTTCCCAAACAACAACAACAGATATTTCTATTACACAATCAGCAAACACAACACACGCATCATATAATGAGACAATAAATTGGACAGTAACAATCAACAACACAGGTGACACAATTGTAAATGTTACATTTAATAATTCAGAATCTAATTGTAGTTTCAGCAACATAACAAACCTTCAACCAGGAAATTCAAGTAATGTTAGTTGTACCACAACTATGTACTGCAATAATATAACAAATAATGTAACTGCAAACGCAACAAGCATTTGCAACTCAACAAAAATAAATGCATCCGAGACAGTAACAGCAAATAATACTTGCAATAAACCAGATAGTTGTGATTCTTGCCATTCTTCTATAACCCGCCGCACAGATATTGTTTTCTTTAG
>PFSX01000007.1 GCA_002789275.1 Candidatus Huberarchaeum crystalense
AAGTTGTGCAGTATTCAAATAAATTAATATTGTTGTGTGCTATTTAAATAAATTTAATGTAAAGTTGTGCAGTATTCAAATAAATTAATCTAATAAATAAGCAAACAGACAGAACAATATAAGAAAGCACAACAAAAGACAATCAAATAATATAATGCTTAAACCAGCTAAGCTTCGGTCCTTGTCTCAACCAAGCGAACAAGCATGCCTTTTTCCACAGGTCCTGACACATTTCTATTTATAATTTTATCTTTATCTCGCCCACTCAAAATTTTTACTTTAACAAATGTTACATTCTTTCCACTGCCCGCGCCCTTATCTCCAACTTCAATAATCTCACCTAACGAAGGAAATTCTTGTTGTTGGGGGTTTGGTGCAGCCATTTTATTGAGTTTGTTCTTGCTGTGGTTTTGATGTCTCTGCACTAAGAGTTGTTATTTTTTGTGTAAATTTTTTAAGTTCGTCTTCTAATTTTCCAGCTTCAACAACTGCTATTGACGCAGAACCTACACTTATACCTGCTGCAATTCCAAGATTTTTTTTAGTGTTTATAAATATATATGGAACCTTTTTTTCATTACACAAAGGAGGCAAGACAGCCACAATTTCTTCAGGAGAGACATCCATCGCTATATAAACAATTTTTGCTTGGCTACGCTCAATCGCTTTTATAACCTCATTAGTGCCTTTTTTTATATTTCCTGTTTTCGCTATTTGTTGAAGAAGATTTAGTGCTTCTTTTTGCGTGTCCTCAGGAACTTCAAAGGTTTGATAGTTTAACATAATATATTGTGTAAATTTTCACATAAAATATTTTAAGTATTTTTCTTTGATTAGATGCGCGGTTGTGTATAGCGTATTTATACAATATATGTTAAATAGGCGCGGCAAAAAAAGACAAAAAATCACAAGAAGTTTCTGCACAACAAGTATTTAAAAATAAGGCGCGCGCCCAATGTCTTAATAATTTTATTTACTGTCTTTACCTTTGCCAAGACCAAAAGATAGAATTGCAAGGTAAAAACTTAATTTTAGAAAAAATTAGAATAATTTAAAGGTGTTTCTTATGATTATTAATAGTTTGTGTCATCAACACCATCCACAACATCTTATAAATTTAATTTAGGATGCTCGTCTATATATTATATATATTAATACTTAGAATATCATAATCTTTAGTGCTATATTCTTATTTAATAGGGTATTTAAAAACCCATAAAAAATAATAAAAAAACAAACACTAGGAGTTATATTTCAAATTTTAAAAATGCGCGTTTTCTACACTTTTGTAGGTAAAAATCCAAGAAAACCCCAACCAAATCACTCCAAAATATTTAAAAACACAAAATACCTAAAACCAAAAGTATTTAAAAGCAATATACAAGCACTTAAAAACCAAAATACTTAAAGCAAAATACTTAAAAATCAATACTTAAAAATCAGAAAAAAACCACAGCAACATATATGGTGCGCGCAATTAAATTCAACAAATATAAAAAATAAATATATTATGGTATTGCCAAAAGTATATAAAGGTCTAACACTTGAAGAACTGACATCGCAAAAAATAGAGGACATCGCAAAAATAATGCCGAGCAGAAGCCGCCGTGTGATTTTACGAGGATTTACCCCGCGCCAATTGAAGTTTATGCGAGACATCTCAGCAATTAATCCTGAAAATCAAAAAAAGCCGATTAAAACACACGAGCGCGAGATGATTATTTTTCCACAAATGGTTGGAAAACGCATTTCTGTGCATAATGGCAGAGATTTTGTTGAAATAGTGCCAAATATCTCAATGATAGGAAGGAGATTAGGGGAATATGTGCTAACAAGAAAGATCCCAACACATACAAAAGCAGGTGTCGGCGCATCAAAGTCATCAAAGCATAGTGAAGATAAAAAGTAAAATTGTATTTTAAAATCTATTGTAAAATTCTGCTTTTTCACACACAAAAGTTATATCTAAAATAAGAATATATATAAAATAAGAAATAATTTGATCCCGTTGCTCATAGATGTTATTTGCTTTTCTTCTTTTATCTGCTTTTTTTAAATATATATTTATTCAAATCTATTTACATAACTTATTTTAAAATTCTATTTTTTGATAGATATAACACTTAGCTGTTTTTCATTAAAATTATCACCATTAACCTTTTTAAAAAGAGATTTAACTAATGAATTTGCGCTTTTTTCGTCAAGGTTTGGATTGTATTTTTTTTCAAGTTCTGCGTTTAGTTCTGAGGATTTATTACCAATTGCGCGGCCGTAAAACGCCCTCATAACTCCTGCAGGATTTATTTCAAAGAGTCGTGGAGTGTTGTCATCAAATCCTATAAGTAAAAGCGAGACGCCGTATGGTCTGGTTGGTGCTTGCTGGGTGCAGTTGTGCATCTCATTAGCAAGAAACTCTGCGAGAATGTGTGGTTGCGTTGGTTGTTTATATAAAAGCTGGTCGTTTTGAACAAAGACGCGAGCCTTTCGCACTAAAACTTGAATATCAGAAGAAATGCCACTAGCTGCTATATAAAGATTGTCTTCTATTTTGAAAATTTTTTCAGAAAACTCAGGAACAAGTAGTTTAGATTCTGACGAGAAAATTGTAGTCAAGAGCGCGCCTTTATCAAACACAATACCTACTGCAGAATCGCCTTTTTCAACTGCCTTAGCAGCATAGGTTACTTGCTTTATATTTCCCTCAGGGTCATATGTTGTAATTCCTAAATCATATGTCATTTATTTTCTCCTATTACCTTCAAGACATCTAAATTCTTTGCACCAAGTCGTTGACTAACAGCCAAGACACTTGTCTGTTTTTTTAATTTTCCTAATTTTTTACTTTTTTCAAGCACAAGCACTTTACTCGTATCAGTTCCTTCAGGCAGTCCTGCATAAACTTTTAATCTTCGAAATGCCTCGCGACCATGCGGTTTTTTAAAAGGAAGCATTCCTCTAATTGTATGACTAACAATTCTATCAGGCAATCGTCTAACAAAAGGACCTTTATGCTTTCCGCCTGTTTGATGTTTTTTATCTGCTTTTGCTAAAAAATAAGCATTTGTTGCGTTTTTGTTACCTGAAATTATAGCCCTTTCAGCATAAACCACGCTAACTTGCTCACCATTCAATAATTGCTTAGCAATAACAGAAGCCAATCGTCCTAAAACTTGCCCTGTGGCGTCATAAACTTTAACCATATATTTTTGTATTTTATATTTTATACTTTTATGTGCGGAGATAAAAAATTTGGGATATAACCTATATTTTAAAGAATTGGTAAGGGTAAAAATCCCGCTTCTGTCTCTTGAAATCCAAAAATACTTCATTGCTGAAATAGAAGAACAGGAAAAAATTATAGAAGCGAACAAAAAACTTGTCGGAATAATGGAGCAAAAAATCGCCGAAGTTTTAAGAGAAATTTAAATAATATGCTTTATTTGATTAACAACAACATTACTCTATTTGATTTTGGTGGTGTTTGCTGGACAATGTTAGAATCTTTTTTGAGCAAAATCCTGAGGATTTTGCCTGACAACTTGACCTTATTTCTTCAAAAATCCTTTTAATATCCTCACAAATCTTCCTGCAGAGGCAACTAATTCAATATAGCGAGATATTCTAAATTTTGCGCGAAATTTCTTTGAGAAGAATTTTTGACGCTTGGGTGTGGCGGGAAGAAAAAGGGGTGTGGGGAAAATGAATTCCCTCCCCCGCCATCGCTTTCGCAGTTTCTTTTTTCGCTGCCGCAATTTTTATTTACTAAATCCATTTATTGAGACACCTCTCTTCGTCCTTTTCCTTGCTTCCTTTTTAGGCTTTTATTCATCAACTCGCTATGTTTTACTTTTATTTCCGCAGGCCAATCTCCCGCTTGCTCCTGAACATTCCAATCAGGATATTTTCCATTGCTTTGTTTCAAATAGTCATTCATACAACAATTTTCTAAAAGTTTATAACTATAACTTGCTTTCAATACTTTGTTATAGCCAAAAAGCCCCTTAATTTGTGCCTCAAAACTATCTTGAAAAATCATGTAAAATTCAATTTTATGTTTTTTTCAACATTGTTGAATAAAGAAAATACCAAATCCCAAAACTACGAATACTTGGTCTACCACCAATTCCAACATCGCGGTAAATTTCAAGTGTCTGTTTAATTCCGCCTTCTGATTGCGAGTCACCAATTTTCTTGATTTCCCCATCCACCACTATCAAATAAACTCGCGCGTAGTTTTCTCGCAGAACACTTTGCGGCAATTTTTCGCCATTTTCATCTTTCAAATCCTTTAAGTAATTAAAACTTAATTTTGTGCTATTAGGCACAAGCTCTACGTCAGCAATTTTAAAAGCGGTTTTAACTTTATTGATTTTCATAATTTTTTCCAATTATTAATAATTCATGAGAATGTTTTACATTATTGTTGTCGAAATTACGCTCTTTTCGGTTTTTACCAATCCGTGTTTCGCCTTGTCCCATTGTATATTGCCATGATACTTCTATAATTTTAAAATCTTTATAATTCTCCCTTACCCAAGAGCAATCAT
Organism: Candidatus Huberarchaeum crystalense; assembly: GCA_002789275.1. Taxonomy (GTDB): domain Archaea; phylum Huberarchaeota; class Huberarchaeia; order Huberarchaeales; family Huberarchaeaceae; genus Huberarchaeum; species Huberarchaeum crystalense. The sequence goes on from PFSX01000007.1 coordinate 4,548, forward strand.
TATAAGACAAAATAAATCCGCCCTTATGTTCCTTCAAAAGTTGTGCCAAAAGCTGATGATTAAATCCGTTATGATAAATCGGAAAATTTCGCATTGGATAAATCCCGCGAAACATTTTACTATCGCCCTCTAAAAAATATGGCGGATCTAAATAAAGAAAATCCTGATTATGTTTTGGAATGGTTTCTTCAAATGTTCTACAAAAGACCTTTAGGTTTTTAACATCAAAATTTTTAACCTTTTCAATCATCGACAAATATTTTTTTTCGTCTTTGTAAATAGATGACATCCAACCAAGAAATCCTGGCCCATAACTCAAATTATGATTAAAAAAATAATAAGTTGCACACTCTAAATCCTTTAATTTCCCATCGAAACCATCAAACTTATTCCAATGTTGCCTCAAGGTATTTTTAATTTTTTCGTAGTTTTTCGCCGTCGGTTTAATTTTTAATAATCCTTTGTACAATTTTTCAGGTTGCGAAATTTGAATTTGCCAATAATTAACCAGCATTTCAAAAATATCATAACCGATAACTTCAATTCCTAATTCTTTAGCAATAGCAACTTCCACCGAACCGCCACCGAAAAATGGACTAACAACTTTTTTGATATCAGGGGGCAAAAATTCTAAAATATGACCAACCGCCAAAGTTTTTCCACCGCCATATCTTAGAGGCGAACCTAAATATCTTTTATATTTTTTTGTTGGCGATTTTAATTTATTTAGAAAAAAATCCTTCGCCTTCGCGATTTTTTTCAGCGTGTCTAGTGTTGGATTTTGATTTTCACCCTGATCAATCTTAATAATCGTATTATTAGCAATATCGGCGAGCTTGGCGAGCTGATCTTGTGAAAGACCTTTTTGTTCCTGCAGTTTTTTAAGATTTTTTGAGAGTAGATAATCTTGTTTTGACATATTTTATTTTTTGTAGTATTATTATAATAGAGTATGAATATATTTATTGATACTACTATAATATTACTACAAAAAATATTTTTAGTAAAGAAGAATTGTGCCGGCGAAAGTTTTGCGAAATCGTCAGATGTGGACTTGAGGAGATTTGAACTCCTAACCTTTTCGTTGCGAACGAAACGATCTACCGTTGATCTACAAGCCCGGCGAATAAAAAGGTGGTGCTGTTGTTGCTTTTGTTAACAATCTGATATTATATGATAACAATATATGTTGTGAAAAACAATATCTCGCGCCATATGGTTTTTAAATACACTGTTTTATAAAATACTTATGCTTTACAGATGTGTCAGATGCGGAGAAATTTACAAGGACAGCGATGTTATAGTTAAGGGTTGCGAAAAGTGTCATAATCGGTTTTTTATACTAGTAAGAGAAGATGAATCTGTTGATGAAACAGACAATATTATAAAATTATCAAAAGATGAAAAGCAAGAAATTGAAGATAGCATAAAAAACATTGTTGGAGAAAAGGAAGTTGACAAGAACATAGTTGTTTTGGACCTTGAATCAATTCGCGTTTCACAACCAGGCAAATACAAAATTGATTTAATTAAATTGTTTAAAAACGAACCCCTTGTGCTTAAAACAGCTGACGGGAAGTATTTTATTGATGTTGCGCGCGCCCTCAAACCAAAAACTAAACATTGATTTATACTATATATATAATTTATTGCTAAAAAATATATGTTTAAAACCAAACTAAAAGCAAAAAAAGCGATTATTAACACAAGAGCCAAAAAAAAGGAAAAGCACCACATTCGGATAAAAAAGAAAAAAACAGGTGAAACAATGACTTTGTGGTTCAAAACACCACCAAAACAAACAAGACTTGATTAAAATAAATTTTGTATTTTTGTAATTTTAAGGATTTGAGACAATTGCACTGCGATGCGGATTTAAACCTGCGAAGATTTATGTTAATATTATTATATTTATATAAAGAGCAGGCGCGAG
>PFSX01000071.1 GCA_002789275.1 Candidatus Huberarchaeum crystalense
AAGTATTCTGTTAACAACGAAACAATGATTATAAAAATACCATCTTATAAAGGATTAGTTACTATTCTAGCAAGAACGGGTATTGTTGGTGTTTGTGCTTTGGCGGGGTTTTTTTTAATATTTGGAGATGATGAAAAAACAGATGATAAATGTATTAAGACTTATCTTTCTTTGGAAGATCAGATGGATATAATATTAAAAACCACGTCAAAAACCCAACAAAACCTTAATAATACAATAAAAAAACTAAAAGAATGTAACATTTCTGAAATAAAAATAGAAGATGATAATACTTATACTCTAGAAGAACTGGAAAATAAAAGGGATATACTTGAATGTAAAATAAAAAGAGTTACAACATATAATGAGCTTTTTATTGAAGAGTTAAAGCATAGTAACTGTTATGATAAATATATTAAAAGTAGGTTAGATTATAAAACAGATATTAAAATTCTTGATGCGGTTATATTGTATTCTACTAATGTAATAGCAGTTATGGAAGATATAACAAAGATTAATAATGAGTTGGGACAACTTAATAATGTTTTTCCGAGTTGTAAAGATACTAAGAATGATACTATGTCTAATATTTCTAATAAGGATACATCCTCTAATATTACTTTTACTAAAATTTAAATAGTAGTGGATTTGAAGTAACAGAAATAATATAAGAAGGACCTAATGATAAAAATATAACTAATAGTGTAATTTATTAAAAAAGCATAAACACCATTAGGGTGTCATTTCTCACTATATAAGTTGTTATTTATAACAACATTTTGTTGGCAAAAACAACAACAGCGCCAGCATTTGACTTCTCCAAACATGGGGTTTTTAAATAAGAGTAGTAAATACATTATGGGAGGAAGAGAAACAAATAAAAAAGTGAACGTTAGCACAAGTGTTATGCTTGCTCTTTTTACAGTTATATTTGCATTTGTTTCTATAATCTCAACTTTGTGTTTTGCCACTAATTGTACTCAAAATTACAATGGCAATTATATGATATCTTGGAGCTTTACAGACAGCAATGCTACACAGGTGAATGAGACATATATTTCTCCAACAGGAAGCATATTTACAACAACAATATGGAACCGCGCTAGTGATCCAAACAGAACAAATATTACTTATATAAATAAGGCATCAGGAACTTATATTTATGATGTTTCAAAGAATGTTTCAGGCACGATTTATACAATTCAACAATGGCAATGTATTAGAGTAGATGCTTGCAAAAACACAATAAAAGCATTTGTTTTTGATAAAGACAATAAACAGATTAGCAATGCTAAGGTTACGCTTTCTTGCGATTATTTAAGCACTTCAAAAACAGCAAACACAAATGAAAATGGTATGGTTGAATTTACTGGTGTGCCAGCAAGTTATTATTCTAACACAAATTGCAATTTAAGTGTTAATTATACTGGTTTGGTTACAACAAAAACATTTTTAATACACCAAGGCAAATGTGGGGTAGTTTATGATTATACTTTTGCTTTAAGTTACACAGACGCTCAAGTATATTTAAGTGTCTTAAAACTTGAAGATGGATTTTACAAGCCAATGCCAAATCTAACAATAAGAATGGTAGGAACAAATAACCAAATTTATGTTGAAAAAACAGATCAATACGGGGCAATTTTAAAAACAATATTGTCTGGAACTTATAATGTTAAGATAATACAAAAAGGCATTATTTTAAAGGAGTTTACACTACCTGCTTTAAGTTATAGGCAGAACTATTCGCAAGAAATTGTTTTAACTGATTACCAATACAACACAGATGATAGCCGTGATGTTGGATGCAGTCAAAAACCATGCAATGCTATTATAATTACACCTGTTCTTTCAAACATTGTTGCAAAATCAGGAACATCAAACCAAGTTAAATTGCGCGTGGAAAATCTAGAAAATGTAGATATGGAATTTTACATAACTTTTGATAGCCCTGCTTCTAAATTTTTTACACAACAACAGAAAAAATACACTGTAAACGCAAACTCTATCAACATCTTTGCTTTATCATATTCTGTGCCAAAACAGGTTGTAACAGGAAGTTATGAGCTTGGAATCAAGGCGCAATATGATTGCTATTGTAGCCAAACAAGCAAAGTTGTTTTTGACATAGAACAAGTTATTCAAAAAGTTAAACTTCCTGACGAAGGTATTGATTTATATGATTCTGTGGTTTGTTTTGGCAAGACTAAAACACACAAGCTAACAATAACAAATAATGACTTTGAATCAAAAACATATTCTTTTTCTGCTGATGGAATACCTTTATCTTGGATAACAATTAATCCTGCGCAGCAAACAATTGCAACAAATTCATATGCAAATGTTTCTGTTGTTTTGAGAATTCCAGAAAGTGCAACAGAAGGAAATTATAATTTAGGAATACGCGCAAAATCAAAAGATGGAGATGAAAAATACTTTTCAGCAGAATTTTTTGCAAAAAACTGCAAAGAACCAACACTTGCAGAACTTTTTAAGGTTTCAATGCCAGAAAAAATAGAAGTTAATCAAGGACAAAATAAGAGTTTTGTTGTTGAAATTGAAAATTTAGACAAGGTCGCACACACCTTTCAAATCTCTTTTTCAGGAGTTTCTGATCAATGGATAGTAGGTGATAAATTTAAGCAAGCAGAAAGCTTTTCAAAAACAACATCTGTTTTTACAATTGCTGTTCCTGATTTAAATCTCTCAAATTTTACGCGCGATGTTGGTGTTTTTGTTAAAGATGAAAAGAACAGGGTTGTCTTTACCAAAACATTTAATCTTGCAGTTAGCAAAACTTCTATAGTTAACGAAACAAAAGCAAATCAAACCATTAGCTCAGGATCTATTTCAGGGTTTTTTACATCTGTTGACGAGAAAAAAGGCATTTTGGGTTTGATTTTCATTATAATTATTGCAGCAGTGGCAGCTGTAATTTATTACAAACAACTCAAAGGAAAAGGACTATTAAACAATAGCAGAGATGCAACCTTTGCTAAGATTAATACTGATACTCAAAATACCAAACAAAATATAGATTATATATTAAATGGAACTTTAAACTCTGATGTTGGCGGCAAGTTTGAAAAGTAGGGTTTGGTATGAAAGATTTTAGCTTTTTTTAAACCATTTGCTAAATATATTATAGGTATAGGTGAAATAGTTAAAATACCAGATGACGCGTCAAGCTTTTTTCAAGGAATTATAGTTGGAATTATTCTTCTGGTAGTTCTTGTATTTTTAAGTACAATGATAATAAATGTGTTTGAAGGTTTTGGTTATAATATTAACATATGCGGTCTTGTTTGTGGTAAATAAATCTAAGTTTTGATTTTTGTTTGTTCTTTTTTAAACCCTTTATTAAATATATTATGATAGCAACAACAGAAAAAACAAAAAGTGCGTTCATAAAATATGTTCTTGTATTTTTACTTGGTGCAGCAGCAGTATTGGTTGTGATTATTGAAAATAATTATATTGCTCGTGAACTTGGATTTAATATTTGCAATATACTATGTAATATTTTGAAGTAGTTGTGTGCAGACATATTTTTAGCAATATTTGTAGAATTTTAAGATAAATTTTATAGCTTGAATTTAGTATTACTTATTTTTTGTTGACTTTAAGGCAAGTTGTTTACTTATTTTTTTAATTCTTGTTTTTTTCTTTATAAATTATTAGAAGTTCGCGCGTAACCATCAATAAAATAGGACCTATTATTAAGCCAATTACACCAAATAGCATAAATCCGCCAGCATAACCAATCAATACCATCAAAGGATGAAGCTCAAATGCACCTGCAAATCTAATTCTTAAATAATCATCAACTGTGCTTAAAATTAGCAAACCGTGTAAAAGCACAATAAGTGAGCCAAACAAGTTGTCATTTATCAATAAGTAAAATGAAATTGGCAAGTAAACAAGTGTAGGTCCGACTTTAGGTATAAAACACACTATAAAAAGGCATGTCAAAATTAAAGGCAAAAAAGGGAGATCTAGTACAAAATATAATGGCAAAGAGAGCATAACAGCGATTATCGCATAAACAACTTGCAAAAAAACAATATTTTTTATACCATTTTCAATAACTAACTTTATTCTGTCATAGTGTTCAAAAGTTAAAAGATGTTTAAAACTTTCGTTGATTTGAGGCCCGTCTTTCAAAAAATAAAAAAACGCAAAAAGAAAAAGAATTCCATACACCAAACTGTCTCCTGCAAGTGTAACGCTTTTTGAGCTAAGTTGGGATATAAATGTTGAAATTTGAGCAAAAACATTTGTTATAAAGTTTGTAAAAGGAATTTTTATGCTCTCTAAACCAGAAGCAGATAAACCTTTGTCTAAATTTTGCAAGATTGCATATTGAAGGTTTATGAGATTGTAAGGAATATTTTTAAGCAAGTATGCAGAAAAGTAAATGACTATTCCTAACATTGCGGTTAGACCTGCACCCAGCACTATAAATGCAGATAATGCGCGCTTTTTAACAATTTTTTCAAGCATATTGACAAATGGCAGCAAAAAGTAAGAAACAATACCTGCAAAAATCAAAAGATTTACTAACTGAAAAATTAAAGCAACACCAATAACTATTGCTAAAAATAAAAAAGAGTTGGTTTTTGTCAGTTTTTCTGCGATTCTCATATGTTATTTTGCAAAGCAAAATATATAAAAACAGGAAATTTTTATGTTATTTTAGTATGGCTAAATTATATGTAAGCCCCTATATATTTTGATAACAATTATTTTGCTATTAGGCGCTTTTTGATGTTTTGAAAAAGTGCTTTGTTTTTTGTTAAAAAATTTTCACAAGATTATTTTCATAGTTTTGAAGAAGCGCGCTGTTAAAGAATTTTATAATGTTATTGTGTATTTTTCTTTTTTTGATTATTTTTTAAGTTCAATGAAAAGCAACCACTTCAATGCTTTTAATGTTTTTTATAAGTCTGGAATTTATATAATGATTTGAAAAAACCAAAGATTTTAGG
>PFSX01000011.1:0-8220 GCA_002789275.1 Candidatus Huberarchaeum crystalense
TTTGGTTTTATATTTATGTATTTATTTTGGTTTTAAGTATTTTGTGTTTATCTTCATGTTTCATAAATTTTTCTGTTTTTATTTATTTTCTCTTCGCTATACAAAAACTCATTTACTCTTGGCTGAATTGCTTCGCGCTGCTGTCTAAATTTTTCCAAAAAATCATTGATTTTCTTAATTGTATAGATTTTTAGTTCACTTGTGAGCATTTTTCCACTTTTATAATTATTATAAATTTCTTGCAATTTTGCATTGTCTGGCTCAAAGAATAATTTTAAGTATTGAAAACAAGTATCGATGTCAGGATTTCCACCCTTTATTCGATGCTCCTCAATTGTTGGCTGGCCTCCAGAAAAAGCATATTTTTTTATTTTATTTGCAACTTCTTCGGGCGTATCGTCAAGAAAAATTGCACTGCTTGAATCGCTTGAACTCATTTTTCCAGTAGGACCTTGTAAGCCAGGCAAAAATACGCCAGCAAGGCAAACTGGCTTATAAAAGCCCATTTTCTCATTTATATCTCTTTGCAACCTAAAATATGGGTCTTGGTCAATGCCATAAGGAATTAAACAAAGTATGTTTTTTTTGTAAATTTTAGAGGGCAACACAGCTAAAACCATTTGAACAGCAGGATAAAAAATTGCACCAATATTTGTCTTATTATTAAATCCAAATGTTGCTTTTACATTTGAAAAGTTTAGTTTTTTTGCAATTTCGCAGGCTGTTTCATACATTACACTTATATGTTTAAAATCACTAACAATAATTGTTTTCTCAGAATCAAAACCAACAGCTAAAATATTTAAAATATCAATTTCTGCTTGTTTTTTAATTTGGTCAATGGTTTTTTCTTTGAATAAAAATTTTTCGTCATCTGAAATCTGAATCCACACTTCACACCCAAATTTATCTTGTAACCACTTTACAAACACAAATGGAAGCAGATGTCCAAGATGCATATCCTGCGATGGACCGCGCCCAGTATATATATAAAACTTCTCACCTTTTTCATAAGCATCAAGAAGTTTATCTAAATCGCGATGAGCAAAGAATATTCCTCGCTCTAAATAAGGATGAAGTTCGCCGCCAGTGTGCTTTTTGATGCGTTCAAGCAACTTTGTGTCTATAACATTAATCCCAAATTCTTCAATTAATTTACCATAATCTACTTCTCCTTCAACTTCCCAAGGTGTTACTTTAAAATTTTCAGATACCATAATCTATTTGTAATGAGGTGAATAATAATGATTAAAACTTAAAAACTAAATTTGCTTTATCAAATCTTCAGCAGTTTCTATTTTTTGCTTAAATACTTTCAGTGCACTTTTCAAAATTTCTTCTGCTGTAAGTTGTCCTATAGACACAATTCGCAATGTGAAAGTTCTACTCTTCTCATCATAGTTATAATATACGTGCGATGCTTTTGCTTTTGTGTGTTGTTCGCCTGTGCTTATTTTGCAAGTTCCTTCTAATTTTATTGTCTCGCTGTCGCGCAATTTAATAATCATGATATTTGGATAAGCTATATTAATGCCTTTGATGTCGCTTGCGTGAACAGTGCGCGGACCATCAACATCAAGGGTGAATTTTATAGCAGAAACATCAGACTGGTTTTCAATATCTTTAAGTGTTTGTTTTATAGGGCATAGGCCAATGCGGTGCGCTAACCATTCTTCAATATATGTTATTTTTGTTTTTCCAAAAATAGAAACACTATCAACAACAATTATAGGAATTTCGTTCATTAAAATTCTTCGAAGGCTGTTGACAAACGCAGGAGATGTATTTTTAAGCTGACAAACAACCTCTCCATCACTTTTTTTAAGAATTTCAAGCCCCACCATATTTTATTATACTTTTCTCCCTCTTCTCCCATATTTTAGCTTTTTGCCATAATAAATTGGCATTACATCTTTTAAATGAATGATTTCATATTTGTCGTGGCTAAGCATTTTAAGAATTATTTGCGCTGCTTGCCCTATTCTGTCACTCTTTATTCCCCCTTTTCCACGCACTCTAACAATCAACCTACTAATTTTGTGCGTTGCCAGAACATTTTCAACAACCTGCACCATTCCAATAGCAGCAGCTTGCTCATCACGGTGCGCTTTGTTTTTTGTAAGCATTCCTCCAGATGCCTTTGCCAATATTTCACTGCCAGTTATATCTGTAAGTGTGATATGTGTGTTGTTTTTTGATGACTGAATATAAATAATTGCTGCGCGCAAAGGAGTTTTTATCTTTTTTACATCTGCTTGTTGTTTTTGACTTAATTGCTTTGCTTCTACTGTTTTCCTATCTATCAGTTCTTCTTGTTTTTCTTGTTCTATTTCTTTTATTATTTCGCGCTTAACTTCTTTAATTTCTTGTTTTAACTTTTCAGCATCTACTTTTTTGTTATCTTTTGATTTTTTGGTAAATGTTTGCTCGCTAATATTTGTTTTTTGATTAAGCATTGCTTTTTATCTCCTTAATTTCTTGTGTTATTTGACTTGTTTTTGTTTTTGTTTCTGTTTCTTGTTTTATTTCTTTTATTTCATTTTTTGTGTCTTTTTGCACTTGGGGTTTTCCAACAACAATGTCTACTGTCATTTGCTTTTCTTCTTCAAGAGTCACAGGATAAGAAGGAATATCTATAACTTTATCTTTGATTTTTATTTTGCGATGCGTAACGCTTTGTCTCGCTTGCTTAATTGTTTTTGCTATTTTGTGCTTAAACACAACTGTTTGAAGCCGACGAGAAAGCACCTTTTCAACATTTATGTCAAGCACATCGCCTAATGTTGAAGTCCCAGATATATAACCTTTCTCTTTTATTTTAGTTAAAAACTTCGCCTCCTCATCGAGGTTTTTTTGTGCAATCAATCGTTTCGCTGCATCTCTTATTTTCTTAACAATTCCTTGCGCAACATAAATTTCTTTTTTGTTTTTTAACCCAAAAGTTTTAACAATAACCTTTTCTTCGGCAATACGGGCCTTATCCCATTTCTGCGTTGGCCGTAAATATATTTTATGTGATTTTCTTGTTAATCCCATTATTTTTTTCCTTGAACAAATAATATCTTAAAACTTTGTTTTAATCCCATTTAATTATTTATTTCTTGTGCGGTCTTTTGTTGGTTGATTTGCTTGTTTTGCTGATGATTTTTCTACACCATCTTTTGCACTAAACTTTCGATGTCTTAGATCTTTTTTTCTTGTTTGCTGTTTTATTCGATTAATTCTGCCAGAAGTGTGGGTTTTTTGTCCTCTTACTGTAAGTTTGCGTGATCTTCTTATAGCTTTTCGTGACTTGCTTTCCAGTTCAGCATCAAGAATTTGCTTTTCAAAAAAATCCAAGTCAGACATAATAATATGCTCGTTTTTTCCTGTAAATGGTTGGATACGCTTGTTCATTAGCCACACCGGAATTTTTCTCAAATCTGCGCGTATCTTATCCTCTAACATAGTAATTTCATCAACAGAAAACTCTCCTATTTTTTTAGCTACAATATCCTTATTCATCTGCATTAAAGCATTTCCAATAGCATAAGACACGCCTTTAATAGTTAGGAATGCGCGCGCCAAGGTTATATCTCCTCGTATGTCTCGCCCAAAAAAGCGCGCTCTTAGTTGAAATTCGTTTTTGACAGGATTTTTTTGTGTTGTTGTGTTGTTCATATTCTTTTTATGAAAGAGTTAAATATAAAAATTATGGATATTGACAAGAAAGCGAATTTCTCAGAATGGTATGACGAAGCACTCAAAGAGAGCGAAATTTTGGATTCGCGCTATAATTCAAAAGGAATGTTTATTTGGTTGCCTTATGGATTTAAAATTATGCGCAGAATAAAGGAAATGTGGGATAAATTGTTTCAGGACGCAGGAATTCAAGAATGCTATTTCCCTCAATTAGTTCCAATAGAGTATGCCGAGCAAAATAAAAGTTGGTGGGAGGGGTTTAAAGAAGAAGGTTATTTAATGGTTACAGGCAAGAACAAAGAGGTTCAAGGCATTATAAGACCAACAGGTGAGCCAGCAATATATCCAATGTATAAATTATGGATTCGCACTTTTAGTGATTTACCTCTTCGTCTTTACCAAACAACCAGCTCCTTTCGCTATGAATCAAAAAGCACGCGCCCCTTAATTAGGGACAGGGAAATCACTATGTGGCACGAAATTCACACTGCTCACGCAACAAAAGAAGAAGCTGAAAAAGAAGTTGATTTACATATAAAACTTTGGGACAAACTTTGGGACAAATTAGCTTTGCCTGTTTGGAAAGTAAGAAAGCCACAATGGGAGTGTTTTGCAGGCGCTGTTGGAGCAATTGAATATTATACACTTTTTCCTTCAGCTAGGGTTATGGAAACTGGTTCTGTGAATAATTTAGGACAGGCCTATGCAAAGGAATTTGACATTAAATTCAAAGATACTGACGAAAAAGAGCACTTTGTTTGGCAGGTTTGCACAGGTGTTGGTGCTCGTCTTCTCGCAGCAATTATATCAATTCACGGAGATAGAAAAGGAATTATAGTTCCTCCTGAAATTGCGCCAACAAAATGCGTCATTGTCCCAATTATGTTTAAAGGAAAAGAGCAAATTATTCTCAAAAAAGCAAAAGAAATAGAAAGCATGCTAAAAAAGGAAAATATTAGTGTTTTTATTGATAGTCGTGATGAAATTGCAGCTGGTCGAAAGTTTTATGAGTGGGAAGCAAAGGGAATTCCTTTAAGAATTGAAATTGGTCCGCGCGATTTGGAAAAAAACCAAATCACAATTGTTAGGCGTGACAGCAATGAAAAAGTTGCTATAAATGAAAGCAAAGTTATTGAAAAAGTGCGCGAACTGTTAGACAATATTCAAAAAAGTTTGTTAAAAGAAGCAGAACACGAATTAAAAAAAAGCATAGTTGATGTGATTACATTTCACGACATTAAAAAAGCAATTAAAAATAAAAAAGTTGCGCGCGTCTTTTGGTGCAAATCAAGAGATTGCTATGATATATTTGGCGGGATAGGTGATGGGATAGAGGGAATAGGCACAGATCTTGACGAAAAAACAAATGGAAAATGTATTGTTTGCGGAAAAGAAACAAAAGCGCGCTTGTTTATTGGAAAGAGTTATTAAATAAGTGTTTAGATTGTTTGAATAAAGTTTATTTGTGAGTAGGTGTGTAAGAAATATACTTATATTTGGATTTTTGCAGTTTTATATCTAAAAGTTATATGCTTTTACAAAATGCAGCTTTTTTTAAATATAATATGGTAGAGTTTTTATCTAAAAAAACATAAACAACAACATTTTAACTCTTTAAAACAAAATATAATTTTTGTCATCAAAAAAGTTTTACAAAATAAATACTACAAAATCCTTTTTCAAAAATAACTAATTTATAGCAAACCCTACCAAATCAACCAAACATAAAGAACACTAAATTCAAGTAAGAATTTATTTTTTATTTTTATTTTATTCAATTGCAGCCATAGGACAAATCTCAACACATCTGCCGCACTTCTTGCACTTTTTCTGATCAATCACAAGATTTCTGTTTTTTAAAGAAATCGCGCCAAAAAAACAAACACTCAAGCACGCTCTGCACCCAACGCATTTTTCAAAATTTATTTTAAGCATAATTTTTTTAGTAGAGTTAAACAATTTTAAATTCAATACAAATCTGATCTTCTTTCGGCGAATGAGGAAGCACTCTCCTCTGCGTTAAAAATTCAATTTGAACTTTGGCTTTTTCAGCAGCAGATTTTATCTTTTGATTTGCTGTCTCAAAATCACCTATATTTGCAAAGGTGTAAAAAACCACTCTTCCACTTTTTTTCGCTGCAAAAAACACAATATTCAAAAAATCTTCTGAAATCTTTGGGCCTGGCATAAGCACTAAATCAAATGATTTTGGCAGAAGTTTTTTAACCTCTTGGCACGCATCTCCACAAATTAATTTAACTTGGTCTTTAACTTTATTTAATTTTACATTTTCTTGCGCGAGTTTGTGTGCATTAGGATTTAATTCAATAGCTGTAATCTTAATTGCTTTGTGTTTTTTTGCAATGTTAATTGGAAATGGCGCAACTCCTGAAAACAAACATAAAATCTCTTTTTCTTGCTGTTGGATTGAGTTAGCGATTTTCAATCGCTCTGTTCCTTGGCGCGAATTAAAAAATACTTTAGCAATATCAACAAAAAACAGACACTTATTTTCTTTGTGCAATGTTAAAGTATTGTTTTCACCTGCTGCTAATTTCAAAGGATAAATGCGAAAATCACCTTCTGTTTTATTTATTTTGTAAAAAACCGACTTAATCCGCGGCAAAAGTTCAATCAACGACTCTCCAATTTCTTTTGCATATTTCTGAGTTTCTGGTTCAAGTTTGACCACAACAAGATCTCCAATTACATCATATGCGCGCGGAATCACCTCTCTTGGAATTTTAGGATGCTTTGAAATGACAAGTTCTACAAAATTTTTAAGATTCATAGATTTTTTAATAAAGATAGATACTTATTAATATTATTAATATTTATGATTTTTAAGATTCATAGATTTTTTAATAAAGATAGATACTTATTAATATTATTAATATTTATGATTTTTAAGATTCATAGATTTTTTAATAAAGACAAATATTTATTAATATTTGTGCGGGCTTGCATTTCATATTTATTATAAAAATAATCAGAATAATAAATTCTTTTTTTATCCACCATTTTTTGGAAAAATTTAGACATTTTTTGATAAAATTGTTTATCTGAACTGTGAATATTTTCTTTTCTAATATTTTGAGCGTATCTTTCAAACTCTTCCCATTGGTGTCCTAAAGTTGATAAATCTATATCTATTATTATTTTTTCAATAGTTGTTTTTGGTTCTTTTAGATGGGATGTCATAAGAATTAATTCTTGAACTTCTTTAGCAAATTCATTGTTAAGCCCATTTTCTATGCAAACTTTGTGAGCTAAATCAGCGCTGTCTTTTTCGTTTGTTTTTGAGTTTTCATTGTATATTATGTCATGATACCACAAAGCAAATTCTATTTTGTCAGAGTTTTTTAACAAATGTTTTACTTCAGAAAGCCTATTTAAACTACCTATAATATGATATATGCCATGGTGAAATCTGTTTTTTGAATACTGTGCTATTATATAATTATAATATTTTCGCGCGTCACCCTTTGCTCCTATTCTACGCCACAATGCTTTAAATTCACTATATAAATTACTTATAGTAAGCATAATATATTTAATAAATCTTTGTGAAAAATTGGGGGATTTTGTAGAAGCATATGACGATTTTTGGGTATAAAAACCACAAAAAAACAAGCATTTTACAAAGTTTAGGGATTTTATTATATCGATATACTAGGGTGATATAATTAACTATTTCCCGCGATTACCCTTTGCAGCCAAGCTTGGTCTTTGTCTTTCAGCTCCAAATCCTTTGTTTCTCAAACCTCTGCTTTTTTTCCTGCGCTTGTCAAACCTCTAAAAACTCTGCTTAATAATTTATAATTTTATAGATTGGTTAAATAATTTTTCATATAAACCCTCATTTAATTTATTATATATTATACCTAAATTTTCATAACAGTTTGACTCGCCTGCTTTATCCCCAATTTCTTTAGCAATTTTCAGGGAATTTTCAAGAAATACTATTGCTTTTTTGAAATCACCTAAATCATCATAAGCAACACCTAAATTTGTATAACATTTTGACTCGCCTGCTTTATCTCCGATTTCTTTCTTAATTTTTAGGGAATTTTTATGGTATTCAATTGCTTTTTTGAAATCACCTAAATAATAGTAAGCAACACCTATATTTGTATAACACATTGACTCATTTGGTTTATCCCCTATTTTTTTAAAAATTTTCAGGGAAATATTATAATATATGATTGCTTTTCTGAAATCACCTATATTGGAGCAAGCAGCACCAAATTTTGCATAACCTATTGCTTTTTTTACTTTATCCCCCTCTTCTATAGCAATTTCTATGAGCCTTTTATAATAGTTTTTTATTTCTTTTACATACTTTAAACCAAGATAAGATATATTACCAGTAGCAGTAGGTATACAGAGTCGGTATGACCACTCGTTTGTTTTTGTTTCAATCATCTTTTTGTTTTTATTTTATTTTTTGTTTTATGTGAAAGTTTGCGTTGCAAACTTTATAAATCTCCTGCCTTACAGGGGATTTAATACAGAAAAGTAAAAACTCTTCTATAATGT
>PFSX01000011.1:8229-29830 GCA_002789275.1 Candidatus Huberarchaeum crystalense
GGGGATTTAATACAGAAAAGTAAAAACTCTTCTATAATGTCTTTTAGCAAGGTAGTTTAAAAAGGGTTGCACTCTGTAGAAGCATATGACTTTTGGGTATAAAAACCCTAAAAACAAGCATTTTTAATAAATTATAAATAACATAAATTATATTTAAAAATCTCTATTTTGCGCGCATTTTATACATCATTAATCTCCCTTTAATTTTAAAAAGTTTTAAAATGCGCGATTTTGTTAGTTCTTTTTATTTTTACTTTAAATCAGCTGCTCCACAGCATAATTGCCAACACCATAAAAATTAGCGCAATAGTTATAACAAAGGGCAAAACAAATTTCAAAAATCCCGCGGCAATGGCAGTATTTGGCAAAAGTTCATAACCATCTCCTCCAAGTAGCTTTGTGATTCGTTCAACTTTGCCATAGCTTGCTGTTACATACTCTGCGCCTGCTTTTGCTTCTTTGATTAGGCGCGAAATTTCATAGATATGCTCTGGCAACACTTCAAACATATATTTTCCATTGTTGCGTTGATGATTGTCAGTACTGCAAGCAATAATTTTGCATTTAAATGTTTTTTCAAGTGATTGTAAAAGCTGCCGTCCATCAAGGTTGTTTGAATCAAATAAAATAAAAACCATTTTTTTCCCAACATCAAGATACGCAACCCTAATATCACACCCCCCAACAATACCTTGCGATGTTCCTAGAATTATATATTCTTGCTCTATCTTTGCTAATTTGGTTTTTAAAGATGTTGCTTCTTCAATAAGATTCAGACTCTGCAATGAACTTGCATACATAACACTAAAGTCTGAATCAATACTAGAACTGTGCATATCTACAAATATGTCACTGCTCGCTAAACCAACACCTATATCTATATCTCCGTTGCCGTCTGCAAAAGCTAATGTCTTTCCGCCAATGTTCAACAAGCATATGCGATCTCCAATTACTGCTTTTGCTTTTTCACCAACTTGCTCGAGTGAAGCTGATTTAATATCACCAACCAATTTCATTACATCTTCATTTTTTACAATATCTAAATCGTGCGTGCAAGGACCGTGAAAAGTCAATGAATTTTCAATATTATCATGAAAAATTTTTGGCATATTTGAGCTTCCAATATTTCCTATTGGCCCCGGATGAACATATGGTACTAAAAAAGTTGCTTTGTGTTGTCCCTTTTTTTGATCTTTCCATGTGTCAAATGACAACACATGAACCATTGCTTTTCCATCTTTTGATAGTTTAAGCAAAGATTTTTCTGATTTTGTGCTGCCTGTAAACCAGTCAGTAAAAAACGCAACCAACAACTCAAATAAATCCACTTTTGCAAAAACCTTGAACGGCTCTGAAATTGAATAAATAACAAAAATCACAAGCAGCGAAAACAAAAAACTCATTGCTATAATCTTTCTTCCAAGATTAGTGTCAGATGGATGCGAATAAAACAGAAAAAAAATCGCCACAATAATAAACAAACGGATGCTGCTTTTTACCAAAGCACGACCTATTGAATTTCCCAAAGTTCGCAAAAAGAACACCCTAATACCAAAACTTAAAGAAAGCCCAATCGCCAAAGCATAAAACTCCAAGTGAAATATAAGCCCTATTGCATAAAATCCACATTCTACAACATTTGAAAGGAGATTAATAAACTCAGATTGCTGAAATGAGAGATTTTTATCTCTAACTAAAAAAGTTGAAGCAAGCGAAGATATTCCAAACAGCACAAAGAACCAAACATTGTTAAAAATTATAGAAAAAATCAAAGGTAAAATAAGATTAACATAAAACAGCAAACCTTGTTTTGATGATTTTTGTATTAAAGGAGCTGATTTATCTAAATATTTAGTCAAAGCAATTGGGTCTGCCATATTGATACTCTACATCCTATTTTTGACCAAAGATATTAGGTCTGCCATAAAGTTTTTGTTTAGGGTTGTAAATAACAACATTTATTAGATTTGCTATTTACTATAGTAGAATTATGCAAAGAGCATATTTTTAACAAAACATTTATTAGATTTGCTATTTACTATAATAGAATTATGTAGGGGGCATATTTTTAACAAAATTTATAAATTTTTGAAAGTATTTTACAGGAATAATCAAACCTGCTGCGCGCTCATGTCCTCCGCCGTTGCTGTCAGGAATTTGGCTTGCGATTTGCCGCATTAAATGGTTGCAGTCAAGCAATTTGGACCTGCACGAGATTTTTATCCTTTGATTTTTAAACTGCGACTTACTAACAACAAAAATAGTATTATCACTATACTTGTCTGCCATAAGATTTGAAATTATGCTCGAGCTGCAGAACTTTGAGTCAATTTGAACAAAAAGCACAACATCATTTAACTTTTCAATTTTTGATAGGCAAATCGCTTTTTTAAGATTTTTTTGAAATTCATCTGCTTGCTCTAAATATTCTGATGGCTTTGTTAGAAAATCCTCTGCTGAATTTTGCTCGAGTAAAAATTTAATTAAACCACTACTTATTGCATTAAAATTAAAATTTTTTTTGTTAATCTCAACAACCCCAGTAATGACTTCAGACAATTTTAAAACAGAATCTTTGTCAAATTTTTCAACAAAATTTTTGCAATCCTCATCATTTTTATCACCCATATCACCGATTATACCAACTGCTGCTATAAATGCTCTTTTTTTAATTGCTTCATATTGCTCAAACAATGAAAACACAACAAACGACGCGGGTTTATAAACTTCAGGATCATTTTCGCGCGGATTTATATAAAAAACATTGTTATCTCTAATGATTTTATCAGAAATCATATGATGATCAATAATTAAAATTGGTTGTTTTTGGGGGTTTTCAATTTTTTGAGGTAAAACAGGCAAATCCACAAAAATGCTTGGAGAAAACACAACAACTGATTGAATTTCATCAATGCTTAAACACTGTAATTTCACATCTTGAATACTCAATTCTTTGGTTAAATATGCAAACATCAAAGCCGCACTACAAAGCCCATCAGTGTCGCTGTGGTAAAATATGTGTGGTGAAAGTTTCAATTTATTAGTTTGTGATTGCTTTATTTGATCAAAAAAACAGTTAATGTCTGTTAGCATAAGATTTTTGTAAAAGTTTAAGAATTAAAATATTGCTTGAAATGTATTTTTTAAAATAATGGTCGAGTATATGCTTTTAGATAATGTTTGGTGTGTGTTTTTTAAAATAATGTTTAGGTATATGTTTTTAGATAATGTTTGGTGTGTGTTTTTTAAAATAATGGTCGAGTATATGCTTTTAGATAGTGTTTGATGTGTGTTTTTTAAATAATATTTGGGAGTGGGGCTTAAGAGATTTGAACTCTTATGGGCCGGTCTGGAGCCGACTATGTTGCCGTTACATCAAAGCCCCTTAATGTTTTTAAAATAGAAATTTTGCGTTGTAAAAAATATATGGTAATGGAACAAACACTTGTTTTAATCAAGCCTGATGCATTACAGCGCGCACTTGTTGGCGAAATAATTCATAGATTTGAGCAAAAAGGTCTAAAAATTGTTGGATTAAAAATGGTTCAAATAGATAAAAAATTGGCTGAAGAACATTACAAACACATAAAAGAAAAACACGGCAATGTCTTTGAAAGATTGCAAAAAATGATTATAAGCGCACCTGTAATTGCGATGATTGTTGGTGGGGTTGATGTAGTTAAAACAGTTCGATTAATTATTGGAACTACAAAAGCGCGCGGAGCAGAAGCAGGGACAATCCGCGGCGACTTGGCAATGAGCATACAAAACAATATAGTTCATGCGTCTGATTCACGAGAAAATGCAAAAATAGAGATTAACCGCTTTTTTAAACCTAAAGAAATATTTGATTGGAATTGGTCAATATGTAATTCAATCTATGCAAGCGAAGAGATAGCTTAAAAATTTACACTTAACATTTTATAATAAATATAATAACTTATTAACAAACAACAATCACAATAAAATTATGGTTTTACTTGAAGTTTTTAATGTTAAAAAAGCTTACAATAATAAGATATATTTCGCTTTATATGTAGCAATTTTAATGATTGTATCGGCTTTGCTCTTAAAATATCTCTTTTTATATATTTATGGGGGCGATGTTACTCACAATTATTTTCTTTTGCTTGTGTGGGTTGGTATTTTTATGGCAATTATTCCAAAACTTTTTATAGAAGCAGAAGAGGTTTGTCCAATCAACTGGCATCCAATTCAAAAAAAATGGGTTGAGGGCTGCACTTTTATTGAACGGCACAAAGACATTCTTTTTATTTTTGTTATACTCTCAATCTTAATCACAATATTTTTCTTTACAATTTGCTATTTTAATGTGTTTGGGAGTAATTTTGGCGCGCCACAAAAGCAAGAAATTGAAAAAATTAAAGAGATTGCAACTTCTTTGTCTGGCTATGCAAAGAGCGACATTGGTGGTGGTTTTTGGGATAAATTTTCAATAATCTTTGCACAAAATACAAAAATAAGTATTTTATTTTTTCTATTATCAGTACTTGAAATGTTTGGCGCGCTCTTTTTATTAAGTTGGAATGCTTCTGTATTTGGCGTGTGGTTATCAGAAATCGCAAAGCAAGCATCTCAGCAAACAAACAATATAATCTTAATTTTAAGCACTTCGGCAACATCTTTTTTAGGGATTTTACCACACGCTATTTTTGAGTTTAGTGGGTTTTTTCTGGCTGCGATCGCAGGAGGAATTTTAGCAATAGGTATCCATTTATATAAAGATAATGCTCTCTTACTTCAGATTAAAGACAGTATTTTGGTTTTACTTGCAGGCCTGGTTTGCATACTTATAGGCGCAATTATTGAGGCATTATAATGATAACAGAAAGGAGTAAAGCAAAAATAAAAAAAATAGCACAAAATAAGCAAAAAGAAATAATTAAACAATTGCAAAAACAATCAATTGTCGAAGATTTGACAAATAAAGGATATACTTTAAAAGCAGGACTTAAATATGGTTGTGATTTTAGAATCTACGCAAAAGGAGTAGGGATAAAACAAGGAAAGAAAAAACAAGAAGAGCATAGTTTTGCTATATTAGATGTTGTTAAAGGCAAAGACAGCATCAAAATTAAAGATCTTGTAGCAAAAGCTAGGGTTGCGCGCGCCACTAATATGAAATGGCTTATTAGTATTGACAAGAAAGAGTTGTTAGTAAATGTTGGGTGGGTAGATTAATTTAATCTATTTAAAAAGATTTTTGGAAGCAAAAACAAAAACAAGCTTATTGCCGAGTATGCATTAAAAGATATGGTTAAGCTGATTGGCGTTTCTGGATATAGAGTTGCAAAATCTGTTTCTGAGAAGTTAAAGACAATCTTGCCCTAAATTGAAGAACTTGAAAAAGAATTAATAAATTAGAAAAATATCTAATTAAAAATTTATGAACAAGAAGACAGCAGATTTTATTTTCTATGCAAGCGAAGGCTCAAAACAAAAGGGAGAAGCAAAAAATGATTGACTTGCCCAAAAAGCTCGCAGAATCTCAACTAAAAATAGGACTTGAAACTCACTTACCTTTAAAGACAAAATCCAAACTTTTTTGTTCTTGCTCAACAAAAAAAAGTGGCAGACCAAACACGCAAGTTTGCGAGGTTTGTTTAGGTCTTCCTGGATCAAAACCAACTTTAAACAACGCAGCAGTAAAAGCAGCAATAAAACTTGGTTTGGCACTTGGATGCAAAATAAATTCACCTAGCTTTTTCTCAAGAAAGACCTATTTTTACCCAGACATGTCAAAAAATTTTCAAATAACCCAATATGAAATCCCAATTGCTGAAAATGGGTTTTTAATGTTAGGTGACAAAAAAATAAGAATAAAAAGAGTTCATATTGAAGAAGATCCTGCCAAGATTGTTCATAAAGATAATTATTCTTTGATTGATTATAATCGTTCGGGTCGTCCTTTATTAGAAATTGTCACAGAACCAGATTTAAATTCTCCTAAAGAAGCGCGCGCATACCTGCAAAAACTTTCGTTAATTGCAGAATATTTGCAGATTTTTGATCCTGCTGATGAAGCATCAATGAAGTCAGATGTTAATGTTTCAATATTTGGTGGAAGTCGTGTTGAAATTAAAAATATAAGTGGATTTAAAGACGCTGAAAAAGCAATTAATTTTGAGCAAATTCGCCAAAAGAATGTTTTATTAACAGGCAAAAAAGTAGTGCAAGAAACAAGGATGTATTCTCCTGTTGCTGGATCTACAACAACTGCGCGCATAAAAGAAACAGAATCAGGCTATGGATATATTTTTGAGCCTGATTTGCCTTATTTGGAGTTTTCTTTGCAAGAAATTGAGAGAGTAAGGAACTCTCTTGAAGAATTGCCTGACCAAAAAAAGCAAAAATTTGTGAAACTTGGGCTAAATAAAGCGACAGCAGAATCTCTTGTTTCTGAAAAGGCACTATCAGAGCTTTTTGAAGAACTATCAAAAAAATTTGACAAAAATTTGGTTGCAACTTATTGTTTAATTTTACTTAAAACAACCAATTATAATGGAATAAAGGTAGAGCAAATAAATATTAATCCTGAATTTGCAAAAATTTTAGAGCAAGTAAACACAAATAAAATCAACAAACATGAAGCAGAGGAAATTATTCGTAAAATAGTTGAATTGAAAATTAAGAATAAAGCCCCGGCAAAAATTAATTGCTTGTTTGATGGGGAGTCTTGGGATTTTGATTTAAATGAGATTGTTGAAAAAGTGCGCGCACAAAACAAAGAAAAAGACCTTTCAGATCCAAAGATTTTGAATTTTTTAATAGGGCAGGTTTTAAGAGAAACAAAAGGAAAAGGCAATATTCAAAAAATTATCAAGATTTTGAAAAGAGCAAAAGGCAAAAACAAATAGATAAAAACAAACAAATAAGCAAAAAACACAAGCAAGAAAAACAAAAAAAATAAAGCAAGAGCAAAAGAATAAAAATACATTTGATTGAGTTATATGGTAAAAACAATATTCACTCAATCAAACACTATTTTTAAGAAACTGTTTACAGGTTTTGATTGTTCCTGAAACCAAAACACAATGAAGAAGAACTTCTTTTTCATTTATTTTTTTAATCCATCCAAATACAACTTTTAGTTTTTCCAAACTTGTGCGCGCAACTTGTATTATCATTTTGTTTTGTAAAGAAAAATTTGGAAAAAACCGAAGATTTGCTTCAATAAAATCAATTTCTCCAAAAAGTTTAATATAAGTTATTTCTATTTCTCTTCTAAGATCATATGAGTTAATTTTTGCTTCACTCATAACTTCATAAACAACATAGCGCTTCTTATCTTGCAGCGTTGGTTTTGTTTTTACAAGTAAATTGTTTAGGGGTTTGGGTTTGCTATTTTTATCAAATGGTTTTGTTTTTACAAGTAAATTGTTTAGGGGTTTGGGTTTGCTATTTTTATCAAATGGTTTTGTTTTTACAAGCATAAATTATTTGCTTTTAAAAACATTTTTTCTTAAAAATATAGTATTTATTCTAGTTTAACAGCAGTTCCATATGCTAAAATCTCAGTAGTTCCAGGTACTATGCTGTTGGTTTCATATCTTACACTAACAATTGCATCAGCACCCATTTTTCGAGATTCTTCGAGCATTCTCTCTGTGGCTTCGTTTCGCGCCCGAGTCAATAACACAGTGTAGGTTCCTATTTCTCCACCAATAATTGCTTTTAACCCTGCAGCAATATCTCTAACAAACCATCGCGCCCTTACTGTATTTCCTTGTACTAATCCAAGCACCTTAGATATTTTTTTACCTTCTATTGAATGAGTAGTTGCCATAATTATTCTTTTTTCTACTTTACTTTCCACTATATATTATTTATATAATTTGAATAAATATTACAAGCTTTATAACAAGTAATGCATTCCACAAAAATAAGATATATATCTAAATTCTAAAGAAGTAGTGCTAATTAAAATAATTAAAATAAATGCATTTGTTTTGGTAAAAAATCTATGACAAATATTTATGTTTTTCGATTGGGTCATCGTTTTAGCAGAGACAAACGAATAACCACGCATATTGCTCTTGTGGCGCGCGCATTTGGAGCAAAAGCAGTTGTTTTTGATATAGAAGACAATCGCGTAAAAGATAGTGTTTATAAAATTTGCGATAAATGGGGTTATGGTCCATCAGGAGACTTTGAGATTTTTTATGAAAAAAATTGGAGAAAATTTATAAAAGATTTTGACGGAATAAAAATACATCTTACAATGTATGGTTTTTCTCTTTCAAAAGTTAAAGATAAAATATTAAAAGATATAAAAGACAAAAATATTTTAATAGTTGTAGGGGGGCAAAAAGTTCCTGGAGAAATATATAATCTTGTTGATTATAATGTTGGTATAGGTAATCAGCCACATTCAGAAGTTGGCGCGTTGGCTGTTTTTCTGCATGAATTAAATGCAAAACCATTAGACGAAAACGAGTGGAATTGTAAAAAAAATCAAGGAAAAATAAGGATTTTTCCGCAGAAAAAAGGAAAAAAAGTTGCTAAAAGATAAATATAAAAAAGTTATAGGTGTAAATTTGTCTTCAAAATAGCCCTTTTACCTTTTTGTAATAAACTTGCTTGCAAGGGTTTTTAAATAAAAAATACTAAAAAAAATATCCCTCTTTTTTTTAGGGGGCGTAAGCGCAGATCTGCGCCAGGTCTTTCAACCCAAGGCAACCGCTTTAAGCTCTTGTCAGCTTTTTAGCGCTGGCATTTGCCGAGATCTACGCTTACGTGTTTGTGTTTTTACTATTTTTTATTTACGCTTATGTGTTTGTGTTTTTTATATCTTTATTAGTTGTTGCAATATTGTAAAGGTAATAAATATTGCTGCTTGTCATCAACAATATATTACTGTTACGAAAAGCCACCACTCATTGCGATTACATCGCGAGTGATGACAGTTGCGTGGCTGAAAAGAGGTAATAGGAAAAGCATTTCGCGCCCTTTTTAAATAACCTCTTATAAAGATATTATATACTAAATATATAAAATAATAGCTTCGCTTCAATAATCTGCGTGAATTTGGGGAAATTCTCGTATTTTGCGTTTTGTGAAGTTGTTGTTTTGTCAACCAGTTACGTTCTGACTCTTGGGGAAGAGCTTGAAGAACATGACTACAAACTCAAACATTCTTGGGGAAGAAATGTTATTTTTTAGATCAATATAATTTATTTAGTTGAGGGTATTTAAAAACCCCCCTCTATAAAAAATCAAAATACACAACAAAAAAATAAAAAACAAAGAAGAAAAGGTGCAGTTAGAACTATTTTTCAATAAATCCTTCCTTCAAAAAAAGAAGGAAAAAAATAGTTTTAGAGCTCAATTTTAAAGCTATTTTCGCTAAAAAAGCGAAAATATATCAAAGCACTGCTTTGATGCTCGATGCTCTTTACTTCAAAAAAACAAGGAGGAAAAATGTCATTCTTATTAAAAAAAGCAGAAGAAATAGCAGATATCCGAAAGGGTGAGTTCACATCAAAATTTAACGAAGCCCCATCAGTCAAAATAATAGTTTTTGGCTGTGGTGGTGCTGGGTCAAACGCAGCGACAAACATATTTTCGCGCAATATGCCTGGTGTCACAGTTGTAGCGGCAAATACAGATGCTCAGCATCTAAATGAAAGAACCAGAGCAAATCAAAAAATATTGCTTGGTGCAGAGGTAACAAAAGGCAGGGGCGCAGGAGGTATAATGGGTATTGGCGGCGCTGCTGCTGAAGCAAGTATTCAAGAAATAAAAAACGCATTAAAAGGATCTGATCTTGTTTTCATCACAGCAGGTATGGGTGGAGGAACAGGAACAGGCACAGCGCCAATAGTGGCAAAAGCAGCAAAAGATCTAGGTGCTTTGGTAATTTCTATAATAACAATGCCTTTTTCTATGGAGTGCGGGCGCATCGGCACTGCAATTAGCGGTTTAGCAAAACTTAGAGAATTTTCAGATACAGTAACAGTGATTGACAACAACAGAATTACAGATGTATTTGGGGATTTACCTTGCAGAAATGCATTTGCTATGGCAGATACAATAATCACAACATCGATTGAAGGAATTGCTACAACAGTGAACAATGTTGGTGAAATTAACTTAGATTTCTCTGACTTAAGAAGAATTTTTGAGACAGGCGGAACATTGGCAACTGTCGGTGTTGGAGAAAAAAATAGCTCAGAAGCAAAAACAGAAGAAGAAAGTGTTGAAGCTGCTGTAAAGCAAGCACTATCTTCACCATTGTTAGACATCACTTATGAAGGAGCAACAGGCGCACTTGTGGATATTACTGTTGGCACAAAAGTAAGGTTAAGAAACTTCACAAAAGTTGGTGAAATGATCGCATCCAAAATGGATCCTGGTGCAATAAATATGGTTGGATTAAGAGTTTCTCCAGATATGGGTGAACACGGCGTCAGAGTAATTACTACTATCACAGGTGTGTCATCACCGCAAATACTCAATCAAAAAAGTGAGTATGAGCAGGTTTTAGAGCGAAAAAACATTCTGAAGAGCAAGCTTGGACTTGACGCAATTGAGATAGATTAAAAACAACAAACAACACACTGCAAAACAACAAACAAACATATTTCCTTTCAAAGAGGGCAAAATCAAGATGTTTGTGTTTGTTTGTTGTTTTAGCACAGTTTAAGTTAAAGGTCGCTTAAAATTACACTACCTATCTAAAAAATATATAGATTTTTTCATTTAAAATATACAAAATACTAACATAATCAAAATTATTTTACATATCTTTCTTTCATTTAAAATATACAAAATACTAACATAATCAAAATTATTTTACATATTCTTTGTAAATAATATTAGATTAATTTTAATTGTTTATTTTGTTCATTCACTCAAAAAAATCTGTTATACATAACTGTATATAAAGAAAAGATTAATTCCTTTATTTTCTAAAATTTTTATATATTCTTTAATTCCATTATAAATTTCTGTTTTCCTTTAATATAGATAACATCACTACATAATATTTTAACTACATATGTTGCGATCCACTCCATTTTATTTTTTAGTGTTTTTGCTATAATATCCTTTAACAAATAATTTAAAAACTTCACTTTTGTTTTGGTATTTAAGCGCGCGCCTTTTCGCGATATATTTGTCAGACAACAAACATCAAAAAATTATGGGCGAGTAGATCAACGGTAGATCGCTACATTGGCGTTGTAGAGGTTCTGGGTTCAAATCCCTGCTCGTCCATTTAAACCAATCAATTTACAATATTTTGAGTGTTCTGTTTAAATAATTTTAAATTGTTTAAGCAGATTAACTTTTATCCTTAAATAGGTGTGAATTATTTTATTTTGACTGTTCAAAAAATTTAGCTTTAAAAATGCAGGGGCAGGAGTGAGTTATGCAAAACGCACAACAGCGCCAAATAATGCAAGGAGCAGGAGTGAGTTATGCAAAACGCACAACAACTCCGCGATGCGGACTTAAACCTGCGAAGATTTATGTTAAATTTATGTTAATATTATTATATTTATATGAAGAGCAGGCGCGAGTTGTGAAAACACGCAACAGTATTCAATAATGCAAGGAGCAGGATTTGAACCTGCGAAAGCTTACGCTACAAGGTCCTAAACCTTGCCCCTTTGACCACTCGGGAACCCTTGCTTTGCGGGTGCTATTGTTGTTTTAAACAATAGACGCCTCAAAATGCTTTGCACTTTGACTCTTGCTTGCCACTTAATTTTTTTACTTGCAAAATATAAACTTTTTAAATTTTTCAGCTTTTTCAGCTGAATCTATAACCTATTTTTTAATATTTATTTGAGTATATGTGTTTTTTATAAATATGTGTTAGTTATAAATAGTAGATTGTTATAATATATTCCTAAAAACATTTTTAAATTCTTTGACCTGCAAATTTACAAAGTTATAGAGCAAACTTTACATTTATACTTTGCAAAGCTTTATAAATAATTTATGGCGCGACAACATACACGAAAAAAAGGACAAAGCAGAAGCTTAAGGCCAATGATTGCTAAAAACACTAATTTTAACATATCAAAAAATGTGGTTGAAAAAGCAATTGGGACGCAAGCAAAACAAGGAAAAAGCTCTAGTGAAATTGGAGCAAGTTTGCGCGACAGCTATGGCGTGCCTGACGCGAAAAAGGCATTAGGTAGGGGAATTGTATTGTATTTAAAAGAGAAAGACCTTATTAAAAAAGACGAATTCCCTGAGGACTTAAAAAACTTGATGACCAAAGCAATTGCTTTGCACACACATTTGCAAACAAATAAACACGACGCGCACAACAGAAACAATTTCCTAAGAATAAAGTCAAAAATCAAGCGTTTGATTAAGTATTACCAACATAAAAACTATATGCTTGATAAATGGAGATTTACAATTGAAAATGCCAAGCTTATCATTGGAGAGGTGAAATAATGGATAATGATGACAATATTCAAAAAAACATTTTTGTACGCACGCGCATAGTGGCATTTCGCACGCACCAGCTCAAAAAAGGAGCAAAACCTTTAATAAAAAATGTCAAAGATAAGAATTCCTATCAAATCGCGCAAGAAGAGTATGATGCAGGCAAATTGGATTTTTTAATTGTTGAAAAAATTTAAGTAAAATGGTTTTAAATCACATGAAAAGTTTAAGATATAAAATCTCTTCTTTAAATTTTGGTTGAAAAAATCAAGAAAATGAATTTTTCTTTTGCAAATATCTTTCTATTTCGCTCTCTGATTGAATTCCTGACAAAACAATCTTATTGTTAATAAGTAAGCTCGGCATTTGGGTTATGTTGTGCGAAGCAAGCAAAAGATCAACAACTGTATTATTTAAATCAGCAGCAAGAGGAATAAGAATAAATGTGTCTGTTTGTTTGTTGTGTAAATCAGTCAAAACTTTGCTTTGCACTGCCTGCTGTGCGATTATATTTTTGTTTGTTGTTTTATCTGAGTAAAAATAAAAAATCATATTTTGACTCATATTGCATTTTTCTTTTAAGATTAAGGTGTTAATAAGAAATTCTGTTTTTAATAAAAGGTATTCTCTTTTCTTTGAATCCATTGTTTTTATTAAAATGTTAGCGTTTTCGTAACGCTCTATTTCTTGTCCTTTTTTTAAATTATTGTTTGCAAATTTGAAGTTTTGTTTAATTGCCTCTTCGCAATAATCTTTATTGCTTATTTGCTGGTAATAAAATGTCATTTGTTTTATATTTGAAAATTCATAAGTTAAACTGCTAATTGTTAACATTGTTGCTTCTGTTCTTTGACTTTCAAACATCACTCCAACAAACAAGCCAAGCAAAAAAACAACTATTGATATTACTGCTGCCTGCCAAAATACAATATTATTATTTTCTTTTTCTATTTGAACCATTGTATATCTCCTTTTAATACTTTATAACTTGACATAATTACAACAAAAGCAGAAAACATTGCATAAAACAATATATAGAAAAGTAAAGGGCGTGCAAAATATATAATGCTTTTTTTAAAATCTAAACGAAATGTTTTAAAACAAATAACTATGGATACAAAAAATAGTATTAATAATCCTGTTGTTAAAGCAGTAAGACCTGAGATAAAAAAATCAAAATAAAAAGATATGCTTTGTCCCACAATTATATGATAATATAACAAAAGAAATGTATTGTAAATTTGATTTAAAAGAAAATAGCTAATTATAAAAAAGCTTAAAAACAAAATAATAACATTAATCAACATAAAAGGAAATACAATTCTACATAAAATATTTGGCTGCAACTTAAGAAAATCTAATTTATATTTAATTAAAGATTGTATCGTGCCCATCATCCACCTAATTCTTTGATTCCACAAGCTCTTAAATGTTTTTGGCACTTCTGTTGTGTTAAAAAAAAAAATAGGGCTCTTTATTTTATAATTATATTTATATATTCGCAATGCAATTTCCAGATCTTCAGTAAGGTTTTTCGTATCAAAACCCCCTATTTTTTTAATAATTTTTGTGCGAAAAATACTTCCTACCCCGTGTGTTACATATATCAATTTAATACTCTGAAAAAACAGTTTTAACACTGAAGAAAAGACATACTCCCAATATTGAATTTTTTCTATGATTTTTTTAGTATTGCGTGGACACATTGGTGGGGTTACAGCTGCAACATTAGAATCACTGAAAAATCCAATGCTTTTATATATTGCTTCTGGATGAATATAAGAATCAGCATCCAAAACAACAAAAAATTCACCTTTAATTATGCTTATCCCTTTATTTAATGAATCTGCCTTTCCACTGTTTGTTTTGTTAAGCACTTTTACATAATTATACTGCTGAGCATAGCGATTGGCAATTGCGCGCGTTTTATCTGTTGATCCATCATTAATTACAATAACTTCTAAAAGATTTTTAGGATAATGCAACGCAATAACAGAGTCCAAAGTTGCAGCAATGGTTTTTTCTTCATTGAAAGCAGGTATAATTACACTGACTCGCGGCAATTTTTTAGGCAATAATGGCTCCTCATAAATGCGCTTTTTATTCTTAAAATAATTTAATAGAAAAAGAGTAGAAAAATATAAAGAAATATATATTAAAGTAAGCGAAATAATTGTGAAAAATTCTACCATAATATATTTAACAAGCGTTTTTGCAAACTAAAAACAATATGAAAATCCTATTTTTATAATTTTTATAAATTATAACCAACAATTATGCTAATATTTATTAAAGCCAATGTAAGTTAAGATTTACTCATGACTTTGTGTTTACTTTTGTTTGTAAAATAAAAGCCTCAGGCGCGAGTTGTGCAAAACGCACAACAGCGCCAGTAAAAGCTATGGTTTTACAAGGTGGGAGTTTGGACTCACGACCGCGCGCCTTTTTTTGTTTTGTTTGTAAAATAAAAGCCTCAGGTGAGAGTTGGACTCACGACCTCGTGCTTACCAAGCACGCGCTCTACCAACTGAGCTACTGAGGCGATTGCATATAAATTTTTGTAAATATTCTTTATAAATATTTTATGGTTAGTTTTAATCCACCAACAAACACGAAATTCATATTTATTACTGGAGGGGTTCTATCTGGATTGGGTAAAGGGATTGTTTCTGCAAGTGTTGGACGTTTAATAAAATCAACTGGTTTAAGTATAATTTTTATAAAGTGCGATGGATATCTAAACATTGATCCCGGAACTATGCGGCCTACTGAACACGGTGAGGTATTTGTGCAAGAAGATGGGGGAGAGGTAGATATGGATTTTGGGCACTACGAGCGTTTTTTAGATATAAATACAAAATCCTCATGGAATTTGACAATGGGAAAAATCTTTAATCAAATTCTCACTAATGAAAGAAAAGGAAAATACCTTGGACAAACTGTTCAACTAATACCCCAAACAACCAATGAAATAAAAAATAAAATATATAAACTTTCAGAAAAGGCAAACATTGCTGTAATTGAAATTGGCGGCACGGTAGGGGATATTGAAATTATGCTTTTTTTAGAGGCAATTAGACAAATCAAAAATGAGTATGGATCTAAAAATTGCTTGTTTATGCATTTGTCTTTTGTTCCTGTTTTAAATGGCGAACACAAAACAAAGCCGACGCAACACTCTGTTAGAGAGTTGCTAAAAGCAGGCATTCAGCCCGATATAATTATTTGCAGAACCAGCGAAGCAGTTGCTCGGCGCGCAAAAGAAAAAATTGCATATTTTTGTAATGTGTTATTTGAAAATATAATAGATGATCCTGATGCTGAAACTGTTTATGAAGTTCCGCTGGTTTTTAAATCTCAGGGCTTGGACAAAATAATAAAAAATAACCTTGACTTGAAAAACACATTAGAAGATATAACCCAAATAAAACAAGCATCTATAACAAACAACAAAAGTTCAAATTTGAGCTGGGCAGAACTTATTAAAAATTACAAAAATCCGCAACAAGAGATTACAATCGCAATTTGCGGAAAATATACTAGCTTGCACGATTCTTATATCAGCATTTTGGAGGCGCTTAACCATTGCAGAGCACACCTTTCTGTAAAAATAAACCTGAAATGGATTGACACTTCTAATTTAAACCAGCAACTGACAGAATCACTAAAAGAAGTTAATGGAGTAATTGTTCCTGGAGGTTTTGGAACCAGGGGTGTTGAAGGAAAAATTATAGTAATAAAATATGCGCGCGAAAATAATCTTCCTTTTCTCGGACTTTGCTATGGAATGCAGTTAGCAATTGTTGAATTTGGTCGTAATGTCTGTGGATTAAACAACGCTAACTCTACAGAAATTGATGCACAAACAGAACACCCTGTAATTGATATTTTGCAAGATCAAAAAGAAATCACAGAAAAAGGAGGAACAATGCGCTTAGGCAAATTTCCTGCGGTTTTGAAAGAAGGCACTAAAGTTTATGAAATTTATGGACAAGAGCAAATCTCAGAACGACACCGCCATCGCTATGAAGTTAATCCAAAATACCTCAAACTCCTTGAAGAAAAAGGCATAATATTCTCAGGAGTTTCATCTGACAAAAAATTAGTTGAGTTCATAGAATTACAAAATCATCCTTTTTTTATTGGCACGCAAGCCCATCCTGAATTCAAATCAAGGTTTGAAAATCCTGCTCCTTTGTTTGTAGAGTTTATAAAAAGTTGCATAAAAATTAAAAAAGAGAAAGCATAGTAAAAAAGTATATGCAACAAAACGAAAACCTTAATACATATCAGTACGGAATTGTAAAAAGAATTGAACCTAGCTTTGCGATTATCGCTTTGCCAACCATAGATGCAGAGGGCTTTCTTCATATAACTAGTGCTACAAATAAAGAAACAAAAAATATGAATGCAATTTTGAAAATAAATCAAGAGGTAGTTGTCAAAATTTTTCGCGTATCTCCGACAGGCTACAAACTTTCATTAAAAGATGTATCTGAAAATATAACTTCAAATATATTAAAAAAAGTGCATCAAAACCAACAAATCGTCCGCTTATTTGAAATAGCTGGAAAAAATGCAAAAATCTATAATCCTCAGATTTTTCTTCAAAAATTACAAAACAAATACAGGGAAATAACTCCTTTATTCGAAGATGCTGCAGAAACAGGGTCAGCGATTTTCGAAGAAGCAGGAATTCCTTCAAGTTTGGCCAAAGAATTAACAAAAATAGCACAAACAAAATTTAAGCAAAGAAAAATAGTTGTTTCAAAAAAAGTTATAATTGAATCTAAAAAATCAAACGGGCTTATAATAATCAAAACTGCTCTGCAAAACATTGAGAAAAAGGGCTATAATATTATATATCTTGCTGGGGGAAAATATTTAATCAAAACACTAACATCAGACCCAAAAAGCGCAGAAAAAGATATTAACAACTCACTTCACGAAATGAGAAAAAAAGTAGATGTATGTGAAATTCTGTTAGATAAAGAGTCAAATGCTGTTAAAAAATGCTAAAAAAATATATGGAAAAAGCGAAAAATACAAATCAAATAAAATTAAGTATTAGCAAAAAATATAAAACACAAAACACTAACAATACAAAGGCAAATAAAAGCAAAAAATATAAAATTATTGGCATTGGCGCGCTACTATATGACAAAATATATGTAATTGAAAGATTAGCGCACTCAAATGAAAGCATAGGAATTAGAAATGTGTATAATTCTCCTGGGGGAAGCGTGGCAAACACTATTTTTTGGTTGGGAAAATATGGGTACAAATCAGCGTTTTTTGGCAGTTTGGGAGATGATAAAGAAGGGAAGAATATGGCAGATAGTTTCAAAGACGCAAGCGTTGCTTTATCTTATATAAATACACTTAAAAATTCCCTAACTGATTTTGCTCTGACTTTTGTAGATGACAAAGAAAACAGAACTTTTTACACTTATATCAAATTGGACAACATATTGACAAAAAAAAATTTAGACAAACACCTTCAAACTCTAAAACAAAGTGAGTGGTTTTTTATTAGTCCACATGGAGATAAGCAACAAATAAAATTAGTAACTTTATTAGTGGAAAAATTCAAAAAATCTGGCGGAAAAATTGCCTTTTCAATAGGTGTATGGTATAAACGAAAATTATTGGATAAGTTAATTTCAATATCTGATGTTGTTTTTCTTAATCGAACTGAGTTGGCTTTTTTAACAGGCACTTCTGAACGAGATTTTAAAAAAGGTATTGTAAAACTGAGAAAAATGTGTAAAGGGATTATTGTAAATACTCGCGGCAAAGAGGGAGCATATGTTTTTGATGAGAGGGGTAAAGAATATTTTATACCAACTCGCGCGCGCAAAGTTGTTGATACTACTGGTTGTGGCGATGCATTTGCAGCAGGCTTTCTTAATGGTTTGTTCAAAGGAAGCATAAAAAAAGGAATAGAAAATGGTACAAATTTATCAGCAGAAGTTATTGAAAGATACGGCGCAAGAAACGGCGTTGGATGTATTAATTTTAAGAGCGGAAGATTTAAGTGCAAAAAATAAATATTTGTTGACTTTGCAAAAACCCTTAGATATTTTAGAAAGTATGCTCAATTAAGATTTTATATTTACCTTATATTCTATAAAAGTTTTGACTATTATCTTCTTTTCATCAACATCATTCGCTCTTTTTAATATTTTTTTGTTATTTTCTTTTTGTGTTTTTGTATTTTCTTTATTTTATGCTATTTTCTTTTTGTGTTTTTATATTCTTTATATTTTTCTCTAAATGCTACGCGCGTTTCGCATTCTGAGTTTAGACACATTGTAAAAGGTCGCTTACCTTTTCGCACGACTGTGACTGCTGGAAAACCGCATTTTTCACAGAGTTTTTCTGTTTTTTGAATTAGCGCGCTCTTTGGCAATGAAGATGTCTGCTTGCAATTTGGATAGTTGCTGCATCCAACAAATTGTCCGAATCTTGATCGCTTTAAGACCAAATCACCACTACATTTGCATTTTCCAAAATTTGTTGCTTCTTGCCGCGCTTCATAAAGCTGACTCTTTAGCTCTTTGCCAATATCTAATTTATGCAAAGAAAAGTCGCGAATCGCATTAGTAATATGAACTTTTGATGCTTCAAGCACTTCTGCATCTGAAATTTTGTTAATTTGAATGTCTTCTAATTTTTGCTGAAGGTCTGCTGTCATATTTTCATCAATTAGCGTAGGTATATATTCTTCTAAAACCTTTTCAACTACAATTCCTAATTTTGTTACACCTATTTGCGAGGTATTTTCAATATATTTTCTATTATACAAAGTTCTTACAATTTCAGCGCGGGTTGCTTTTGTTCCTAATCCTTTTTTTTCAAGTTCTTTAACAAATGATGCCTGAGAATATCGCTTTGGCGGCTCTGTTTGCTTTTCTTCAAGATTTATATCCTTAACAGTGACAAGTTCGCCTTTTTCAACAGAAACAACTTGCGTATCTTCTTTAAGATTAGAATATGGCATATATAATTCAAGCCACCCTTGCTTTTTTGTTCTGAGAAGAGTAAGCAAAAATTTATAATCTTCAATTTGAGCCACAATTTTTGTAGATTCTCGAATTGCAGGCTCTCCAAAAGTTGCAAGAAATCGCTTTACTATCAAATCATACAACTTCTTTTGATCAGTTGTTAAACTTTTTGGAAATTCACCTGTTGGATAAATTGCAGGGTGTGCAAGGTCTTCTTTTTTTCCTTCGTTTGGTTTCAAATCAGGCATTGCAAGCAATTTTGCACACAAAGAATTATACTCGTTTTGCAGGGCAATTTGCTGAATAACATTTCGCAAACCTAAGGTTGCGGGCAGTTTTTGGCTAGATGTGCGCGGATAAGAAATATAAGTAGCAATATATAATTCTTGAGCTATTTGCTGTGTTTGAGAAGGAACAAATCCAAAAACCCTGTAGGCTTCCATTTGCAAATCAGTTAAATTAAAAGGTGTAGGAGACAATAGATCTTTTTCCTTTTTTTCAATAGAAGCAATAGTTGCAAATTTTCCTTTGCAAGCATCTATAATTTTTTTAGCTTCGGCTTTGTCCCAAATTTTATCTTCTTCATACATAAAAAAAAGAGAAAAACCATCAAGCAAAAGTTTAACTTGCCAATAAAATTGAGGTATGAATGCAATAATTTCTTTTTCTCGTTTTACTAAAATAGCCAAAGCAGGTGTCTGAACTCTGCCAGCACTCAATGTTGTGTACATTGTTTTGGGGTCTGCTTTTCTCTGTTCAGCCAAAGCATCCATCAAAGAGCGCGACACATTTATACCATAATACCAATCAACAATATGTCTAACAACTCCACTTTCTGTCATTTTTCTATCAAAATTTTCCAAATTTTGAAATGCTTTAGTTAGTTCGCCTTTTGTCAAAGTAGAATACTTCATCCTTTTAATGTTCATTGGCGCAGCACCAAGACCGTGTATAAGAATATTGTTTCCAATCACAGAACCCTCAATATCATAGTCGCATGCATTAATATATATATCTGCGTTGCCGCCATATTTTATAATTGTTTTCAAAAATTTTTCAGAGAACTCTGCTCCCTTACTAACTTCTGATAAAGGCGCCCAGCGCACATTAAATTGTGGAAATGTTTTATTTCCATTAGCAGTAAGAGTATATAAATGGCCAGCAGCAGGAAAAATTAAAATCTCTTCATTGTCTTGTTTTGCTTTATAATAAGTAACAGCCCCTGATTTTTGTGGTTTTATATTGTCAAATATTTTTGCAAATTGTTGTGCTACGCTCGGCTTTTCAACGATTATTGTTATTTTTTGAGAAGACATATTATATTTATTATGAATTGCTGTATTTATAGATTTGTAAAAAACCATTTGAAGTTTTTGCAAGTGTGTGGTGGTTTTAAATAATTATATTTTTCAGGGGATTTTCACAGAGCTTTGTTTTATAATAACAATCACTTACTTTTAACTAGGTGTGTTGTTATCTCATAACAACAATTTATGGGAAAAGCAAACAATATATTTGATTTTAAAATTTATTACAGCAAAGACATAGAAAAATTGCTAAAAACAGCAGAGTGTCTTGGTTTAAGTGGAGCGTGCGTTGTATTTCACAAAGAAAATGTAATAGAAGCACAAAATTTTAAGACAAACAGCAAGTTGCATATTTTAAAAGGTCTGGAACTTGAAATTAACACTCAAAGCGACATGCAAAATATTGATAAGTGCGCAGAGTTTGTTGATTTAGTTTTTGCAAAAATAAAAAATGAAAATTTAGTATTTGATGTGCTTAAATCGCGCAAAATACAAATATTAAATTTTGATAATATTGTTGTTGAGCAGAGCTATCTCAGATTAACAAAAGATGCAAACAAACATATTGAGGTTTGCTTAAAAAGCTTGCAAATTGATTTAAAACTCATCAAAAAATACAAAAAAATTATAGAAATTGCAAAGCGAAAGCACTATGCTGCAGGAATAATACTAACAAGTGGGGGAAATAAATGGAATGAATTAATAGGGAGAGAAGAAGCATTTGCAATATGCTCTGTTTTGCTTAAAACACACCCTGACCAGTCAAAAAAAATAATCTGTGGAAAAGATTTGTTAAAACAATGCGATAAAAATTATTTAGATAAAGGTGTTGAGATTATTGAGTAAAATTTATATTTTGTT
>PFSX01000056.1 GCA_002789275.1 Candidatus Huberarchaeum crystalense
ACTAATTATTAATACCAATATTTAATATACTGTTACTAATTATTAATGTTATTATTTAATATACCAATACTAATTATTAATATAAATTAAACAAACAAGATGGAAAATAAACAAGCGATTGTAGACGCAATTTCTACAAATGACAAATATGAAAAATATGAACTCGACGCAAATGCACCAACGAAAAAAAATATGGCAAAAAATAGAACAATGGTTTTGCTAGATAGAACGGTAGTTAACAGGCTTTGTTGTTGTAAGAAAAAAATCGGAAACACATATAATTCAGTGATAAGTAATCTTTTAGATAAATATGAAAATGGAGACTGATAATAAAAAGGAGCATACAACCATACAAACAAAGAGGAATATCGCTAATAAATTAAAAAAAATGTTACGCGTTGGAGTTACTTACGATGATATTATAATAGATTTAATCAATTATTATCGTGCAACAAAATGACAGGAATATTTGCTGATGAGGTTAGTGAATATACAACAATAACAATATCTAAGGATACAGCAAAAAAATTGAAAGAATTTTTTCTCGGCCAAGAAACATACAATTATGTAATTACATTTTTACTTGATTATCATGATGAAAAGACCTATAGAATTTGAAAAGTTCAAGCAGGAATATAAGAAGGACTTTGATATTCCTGTTTTGTCTACGAAAGAAAAAGATATCTTTATGTATCTTTTTCTTTTGTTGCGTAGAAAAATGAGTAAAGGAATATTTCCAGAGCTTTACAACTCGGAAATAATGTTTTCAAAATCTGATTTGAAAACTTTGGTTTTGAAAAATATTGTGATTTTTCAAAACTATAAAAAGGGGTGGATTATATCAATGAATCCAAACTGCATAACAAAAAATGCCGAATGTAGTTTTTGTGGAGCGAAGTTCAATGAAATGGTATATTTTCGTCAGAATAGTATAAGTTGTCCAGGGTGTGGTTTTAGGATGCATGGTTTGGCAACAGCTAAAAGAGTTAATGACTATTCCGTAGCTATTACAAATATAGAGAAAGTTGAGGCAAT
>PFSX01000030.1 GCA_002789275.1 Candidatus Huberarchaeum crystalense
ATGCCATAAAAATTTGATCAAAAACTTCTGCTTAACTTATTGCAAAGAGTAAATAATCAAATAAATAATGTAAAGAGTAAATAATCAAATAATTTATGTAGATTTATTTGTATAAATCTGCGTTGCCAGAGTAGCTCAGTAGGTAGAGCGACTGACTGTTAATCAGTAGGTCGTAGGTTCGAATCCTTCCTCTGGCGCTAAATCGAATTTAAATGTGACAACATCAAATCTAAAAGTAAATCTAATTTTTGCGTAATTGGTTCTTTAGACAATAAACCAAAAACATATATCTTATACTTTTTACGCAATTCAGTATAATTTATTATATTATCTTCTTCAATAGAATACTCTGATTTTTTTATAACATTTGCAATAAGTATCTTATATTTATATTTGCAATAAATATTATCTTTCTTTGTTTGAATTGTAAATTCATTATTTTTGTATATATTTTAATTAAGTTTTTTATTTGCTCTTCTGTTGGCGTTAATTCTTCATATTTTTCACCTGTTTTATAGTCTTGGTAACAATTTCTATTATAATCTGTAGAAACAATTATTTTTACCATATCCTTATCTAAATGATAATGTTTTATGGCAAGCATACTTATAAGTAAAAAAATAGGAAAATAATTTTTATTTAATAAATTAGAAGGTGTGTTTTTAAAATAATTATAATTACCTCCCTCATTATTTTCCATAATATGTTTATATTTAAAAGCAGATATATTGCCAAATTTACTTGCCTTCAACTCTACACTTATCTACAAAATCAATCAGCGCCTCTTTGTTTTGCTTTCCTATTTTTGTTTTTCCGCTTCCATAGCATATAAATGTAGGAATTGAGTGAATATTTGGGTACTTCACTGCAATGAGTTTTCCTATTTCTGTGTTAGTTTCTGCATTTACTATTGGATAACCTGCTTGGATTAATTCATTTACAATTGGTTTCATTGTTTGGCAATGTTGGCACCAATTTGCGTGAAAGAAAATCACTGTGTTTTCTGACAATTCTACATTGGTTTGAGTTGTAGTATTCATCGCATTTTGGCTTTGATTATTGATTTTAATTATATTATTTTTTCCATAAACTTCATTAATATATAACAACAAAAAACCAGAACCTATAACAACAATTCCAAAAATTATACTTATAAATACTAACAACAACATATTTTTCTTTACTCTAATAAACTCTTTTGCTTTCTCTACTATTGTTTTGTCAGGTGCGTACACTTCTGTTTTTTTGCTTTTTGTTGCCATATTTTTAGAATTTAACAACCATAACCACAAGTACAAGAACAAGAAGAATGATAACTATCCCTACTATTACTGACTTGTCAGTAAGTGCGTCCTTGAATTGTTGAAATTTGTCTTTTTCCATATTATTTTTGCTTATCTTTTGGTTTTGAAAGTGAAAGCAAGGCCTCATCTGCGTGGCTGCGGCACAAATAAATAAATTGACTCATTAAATCTCGTGACACTGCGCGGCCTACAAAACCAATGCGTGGATTGCTTGCACAAAACATTAAAGGAACACCATCACTAACATATTGACCATAACAACCAAGTATTTTTTTAAATTCTGTGCTGTTCTTGTCAATATAATCAATTTTTATAAAAGTAATACTTTGGTTTTCCCAATATTTTACTTCTTCTAACATCACTTCACACACATCGCAATATACTGATGAATAAACATATATAATTGAATTTGGATTTATTCCTTCGCTAATAGCGCACTTATAATCTTCAAACCATATTTTATTATTATCCTGCATATCTGATGTTCCGCCACTTGACCAAAAAACAACTGAGCTAGCAAGGAGCATAATCGCTACTAAAATAACGGCTATTTTAGAAATGTTATTTTGATTTTTCATAATCTTTTTATATCAAGTTTAGAGAAATTTTGCTTATTTGCAAAGCAAATAACAATATAGAAAAAATAAATTTACAAAAAATAGAGAAATTTTGCTTATTTGCAAAGCAAATAATAATATAGAAAAAATAAATTTACAAAAAAGGTATGTGTTGTTGTAAAAAATAATAAACTTGCAAAATAAATAGTAACAGTAACTATTAACTTATTACAAACACACCTGTTAATTGATTACTAATTGCGCTGAAAATCATACTCATTCCAAACAAAATTACAATAAAAATAACAGTAGAAACAAGCATATTTCCTTTTAGTGATTCAGCAAACTTTAAAATATCATCTCCATAGACAATATATGATGCAAAATAGCTTATAATAATAATACTAGTAATAAAATAAATACCAACAATAGCTGCAAAAAGATCTGGCGGAAGCGAATTATAAATCTTAAATCCAAACATTCCTGCTGATGTAAATGATGACATGCTACTTATTTCAGAAGTATCTGCTATAGAAAGTTCTGGCAAAGCCATAATTAAATTAAAAACAGTTCCTATCAAAAACACAAAATTTATTATGGTCGCAGATATAAACGGCAAAAGTAGATAAATATTAATTTTCATTGAGCTTACTGTGTCTGCCATTTCTTGTTTAATTTGTGTATTTATCTTTTCCATATTGCGCAAATAAACAGAGAGCGATGCCAATGTGCGCGCAAGATTCTGCGAACCTTTATCAACTGTTTTTGCCACAATAATAAGCAAATCATAGATTAATTTTGATGGTGCATAATTTAGCGCACCTATTTCTGAATTATAAAGCGCGTCTTCAAAATTCATTTTCAAAACAGTCATATTTTTTAAAACCCTATCAAAAAACACGCGAACTTCTGTTGTTTCTGTTGTATTTACAATGTGCTGTATGCTTGTTTCCAAAGGAAGACCGCGAAAAAGCAAAGTGCTTAATTGATAAAAAGAAACACTCAATTCGCGCTCAATTATGTCAACATTTTCAGACTCTTTTTTATATGCGTCAACAATCTTTCCTAAAATATTTCTAACAAACCAAACAATTGCAACAAATAAAGTAATTACAACAAAAATCCAAAGAATTGTTGTTTGTTTGATAAGATATGAAATTGTTAGCTTTCCTACTGTTCCGTCTGCTAACATAATGTTTGCGCTAAAATTATGCTCCCCAACTAATCCACTAAATTGTTGTTGCGGGGGCAATCTATACGAAACGCAATAAGCGTTAGTGTTTTCAACACAAGGAGCTATTGTAATTTGGTTTTTAAGTGCAGAAGCATTACCCAAAACATACTTTACTTTATTTTCTTTTGAAAGACGCTCGTTTGTTATTTGCATAATATTTGAATTAAGGCCTTTAATAGTAAAATCTACTTTGTCTGATGGTAAAAAAGAATATTTATTAGAACTTACTTGCAAATTTAAATTTTTCTCTTGAACAACATGAAGTCCTAGCGGAGAGTAAAATGCAGCAAAAAACACGAGCGCTGGCGAGGCAATAATTAATAAAATTACAACAAGTTTTATTATTTGAAATTTTGAAAGATTAAATTTAGACAGGTCTTGAGAAATCACACCTCCAAAACCAGGTCTATTACTAACTAAAATATAAACCACTATTAAAATAAAAAAAGGTAAAACAAGGTCATAAAGCAAGGCAAGATAACCTGGTTTTATTAATTCAGGCATAAACATTACAATCATAGGAATCATTATACTAATCATCATTGGAAGCATAATACCCATCATATTTATTATATCTGTTGGAGTTTTTAATCCTTTTACAAAAAGTTGTGTATCATCATGAATATCTTGAAGCATTGACTCCATTATATAATCATATCTCTTAATTCGGTCACTTTCAGTAGATTCAAAAAAAGACATTTGCACCTTTTCTAAACTGCTAACAAAAATAGGACTCCATTTTTTCCATTTTTTTATATACTCATCAAGCGCTGAATCTAGTGAAGAATATTTGGAATGAGATAAGTCCCACAAAATCTTTCGCAATTGATATGCTAATGGACCTTCTAATCGCGTGCTAGTAAAAAATAAAGCGTTTTCAAGCACAGGCTCATTTTTCAAATACACAATAATATAAAGCAAAGCAATTGGAGCTGTAAGGTTAAATTTTTGAATTGCGCGCTTTTCTTGAATAAAAGGATAATATATATAAAACAAAACAACCAACATACAAAAGATAAAAATAAGGCCAGCATAAATAATATCAGCAGCAAATACAAAAATTCCGAAACACAAAATAAGGCTCAAAACAAACAACAGAAAAGCCACAAAAACAACTTGGCGTGGAACAATCGAATATATATGAAGCATCTCAAATGCATTTATATATTTTTGCCCCCATTTTTTTGGTATCATAAATTTAAATATTCCAATCTTTTTAGTAATTTTTTCATAAAGTGTGTGGGGTTTTTGAAGCTCGTCAAACGATTTTTTAAACACATCATACGCCTCACGCGATTGAACTTGCCATTTAAATGATTCTTTATCAGATCTTTCTAATATTCCGCTGTATCTTTTAAAAATATTTGAAATTTCAGCAATGTCTGTGTCAATAGCAGAAGGTATATCTGCAATATTTGAGCCATTAGTCTTTCCTGTTTGTGCATCTTTTTTAGAGTTAGTATTTATTTTGTCTTCATTAAATATATCTTTTTTGATGTTATTATTTGTTTTGTCTTCATTAAATATATCTTTTTTGATGTTATTATTTGTTTTGTCTTCATTAAATATATCTTTTTTGATGTTATTATTTATTTTATCTTTGTTTTTATCAAAGTTGTTATTTTTATCCCTGTCAGGCAATTTTGGTGCAATCATAAAGTTTTTGCGTAATAAAAATTTTACACATTGTTGTTATG
Organism: Candidatus Huberarchaeum crystalense; assembly: GCA_002789275.1. Classification (GTDB taxonomy): domain Archaea; phylum Huberarchaeota; class Huberarchaeia; order Huberarchaeales; family Huberarchaeaceae; genus Huberarchaeum; species Huberarchaeum crystalense. The sequence goes on from PFSX01000030.1 coordinate 4,793, forward strand.
TGATAACTATAATACAAGTAGGTGTTGATTATATTAAGTAATTTCTATAAAAAGTATATGCAAACCAAACCACGCTCATTAAAAAGAGTGCGAATCTTAAAACAAGCAAACAACAAAACGCGATATAAGCACACAAAGCCATCACAGCCTATTTGCGGGATGTGCGGAAATAGAATAATATTTTTTAGCCAAGGCAAACAAGCAAAAACCAAAAGAAGACCAGAACGACCCCTTCCAAATCTTTGTTCAAAATGCATGCGAAAAGTAATGTTGGCAAAGGCAAGAAACAACATTACTCTGTCTATGAAAAAATATGCAGACCAGGTTAAAAATATACAAAGAGAAGGAAAAAACCAAAATTTGTATGTAAAACTATTAGGGCGCGATGCAGGTGATATTGTTGAAATTACAAAAGTTATTGACGATAAATTTGTTGAAGTTCAAGGAACTATCAGAAAAAAGGTGAGAAAAGTTAATCGCGCGCACTTAGAGCCATTGCTTGTAAAAAATGAAGATATAATTAAAAAATCTGAAAAAGTAGAAACAAAGATAAGGAAAAAAAGAGGCGAAACCATGAAAAAAATGAAAATAATAGGAATAGCGGGTAGCCCGAGAAAAGGAAAAATAAATAATATTATGGATTCAACAAAACAAAATTTAGAAGACGGATTTATAATAAAAGAAATATTGAGGTAATAATATGGCCAATTATAACAACAACCAAAAAGAAGA
>PFSX01000001.1 GCA_002789275.1 Candidatus Huberarchaeum crystalense
CACCAGCAGGATATACAACAAATAACACAGACTGCAATGACAACAATGCATCAATCCACCCAGGCATAAACGAGTTTGGAAATCCAGCTTTGTGGCGTAACGGAATTGACGAAAATTGCGATGGGATTGATGTTAACCCTAGTGTAAGTGTTCTAAAAACAGGCCCGCACACTGCAAAAGTTGGCGACACAATCACTTATACAATTAATGTAACAAACAATGGAACAGTGAATTTAACAGACGTTGTTCTCAATGATTCGCAAATTAACTTTGTGCAAGCCATCGGTAACTTTAATGTGGGCGAAACAAAATTTTATTCTGCGACCCATGTACTTCAATCAAATGATTTTGACGAAAACAGAAATTTTACAAATGTTGTGCGCGTATTAGGGAATGTTAAACACACATTCTCAACTTCAACAACAATAACATCTTCAACAACATCATCTTTTGAATTAGGTAGTGGGGGGTGGACATTAAACAAAATAAGCGAAGCTAATGTGACTATAACAAAAACAGCAGTTTATTCTAATCCTGTAAATGTTGGTGATCAAATCATATATATACTCACACTTAATAATACTGGTGATGGCAACGCATCAAATATTAGTGTGATAGATCAATTATTTGAGAATTTGACAATTATTAGCAATACAACATCTTGCGAAAACGCAAGCAGTGAATGTAATGCGACAACAAACTTTTGCAACTTTACAATTTCAACATTAGAGAATAATTCTGTTTGTATAATAAATCTTACCACAAAAGTAAAGCCAAATACCTTACAAGTTCCAATAAACACAGCCAACCTTACGATTAACGGCAATACAATAAACGCAACGACCAATGAAACAATAAATATTACACATCCAAACACAATTGTGACAAAAACAGCAAACGCGACAAATGCGCGCGCCAGCGACTCAATTTTATATACAATTGTTTTGAACAACACAGGTGATAGAACAGACGAAAATTTAACAATAATTGACCAAGTTTCAAGTAATTTAATAATAATAAGCAACAGTTCAGATTGTATTGGATTTGCTGGGGATTGCAATGCGACAACAAACCTTTGTAAGTGGAATGTTTCAATCTTGAAAAATGCCACTTCTTGTGCAATAAATCTTACAACACAATTAAAAGTTAATATAACAAATATTACTGCAAACAGCGTAAGTGTCAATTCGTCAAGCGGAACAAACCAAACCAACCAAACCAATGGCTCAATTGATGTGATTTACACATACTACCGCGATGCTGACAATGATGGTTATGGAAATGCAACAGATACAATTACTTTAAATTGTACAGCAAATACTACTTGCACACAACCACCGACAGGCTATGTAACAAATAACACAGATTGCAATGATAGTAATGCAAGCATTCATCCAGGAGCAACAGAAATCTGCGGCGATGGAATTGACCAAAATTGTGATGGTAATGATTTATCTTGTTGTGGTAATGGAATGTGTGAATCTGACAAAGATGAGAATTGCTCAACTTGCCCTGCTGATTGCGGAGTATGCGTTGTACACACAACCAGTAGCAAGGTATACCATGTAAAATCAAATATTGGATGCAACTTTATTGGAAATTATCCTTTGCAACAAGGGAAATATATTTTAACATCCCCAACAGCGACATTTAATTTTACAATGTCAGGACTTAACATTGCGAATATTAGCAATGCATCTTTGGCAAAAGTCATTGACTTCTATGATTTTGAAACAAATTGTTCAAATATAAGCATTACTTCAAATCTTATTGCAGAAGTGCATCCTATTAACATATCTCTTACTGACGAAGGCATCTGCACAATTACTGCAAAACCAAAGCAAATAAGCCACTATTACTATGGCTGTGTGCTAAAAGTTAAATATGAAAAACCAAAACCTGTTTGTGTGTTTGAGATAGCAAACTTCAGCGTTTCTGAAATTCACGCAGAAGTGAACCTTTTATCCTCGACAACAAATAGATCCAATAATAATACAACAGAAAATATCACTAACATAACATTGACAAATTTGACAGCAAACCAAACATCTGTAAATCAACCAACAATTGAAAAAATCACAACAATAAACGCTACAAAAGCAATTAAGGTGTGCGTAATTGCAACTAATTGCACTTCTGGTTATGTTAAAATTTCTGTCAACATAGATCCAAAATCAAACTGGACTTTTAATCATACTTCAACTACTATCTATGTTTTGTCAGGAAAAGAGGCATGCTACATATTTAATGTGAATAATTATGGAGCAAACAATTCTGGGGCAAATGTTTCTATAAGTTATAGTGAAAAAAGAATGACAAAGAAAATTACACTTTACAATGAACCAATAGCAGCCAGTAGTGGAATCACAGGTATATTTTTAGGAGCACTTTCTAACTTATGGTGGCTTTTGTTAATTGCAATTGCAGGAATTTTAGCATGGTTATTTTTGCGAAAAAAAGTCAAAGCAACAAAATTCATTGACGAAAACAACAATGTATACATTACAGTGAAAAACAAAACAAAAGCAGATATAAAAAATATAATTATTGAGGATGAATTGCCGCAAAATACTTCTGGGTCAGGAATTTCAAGAGGAGGAGTTGTTAAGGACAATATGATTTTGTGGAAAATACCAACAATCAAAGCAGATGGCGGTGAAGCGTCAGTCACTTATAAACTCGACGGTGAGTTTGAAGAGCACGACATCCCAAAAGCAACAGCAACATATGATGTTCAAAAGAAAGATGACAAAGAAGGCAAACCTACCTTTAAAACAGAAACAATAAAATCAAATATTGAAGTTAAAAGAAATGAGCCAGAAGAAGATGGAGAAGACGATGAAAATACTAAAAATAACAAAAACAATGAAGACATCGTGAATGAGATAAAAAAAGAGGGAAAGAAAGAAAAGAACAAAGAGCAATAATAAATCATCAAAAAAAGGAGGGAGTTAAAAAATACAATGTGCTTCTATAGAAAGTATTCTTAAACTTAATTTTTTAGGGTTAAACAAATCTACATACGAACAATCATTTACAAAAAAGCCAAATATTATTTTAGAAAATTAAGTGTTTTAGCTAATAGTAGCAAGAATGATATGTGTTATAAAATATTAAACATGAGTATTTCAGAGGCAATAAAAATAGCACAAGAAAACAGGGGGGAATATTACGCATTCTTAGAGGAGAATATATTTTAAAAGATAATATATATAAATAATAATAAAAATCCTTTATTAATTACTGGTATTCCTGGGCAAAAAAACCACATTTTGTTGGTGATATTCCTATGATTGGAATAGAAATAAGTAAGTCTACAAATGTTGGGATTGAAGATCTTTGGATTACAAATTGTAAGATAGGAATTGGAATACAGGATTCCCGAGACAGTATAATAAAAGGGGATGATATATCTTTTGGTAGGTATGGAATTCTTTTACATTCTTCCACAGACAACACCCTAACAAACAACACAACAAATTCAAATAGTAGGGGTGGAATTAAGATATGGTCATCCTCAAACAACAACACCCTAACAAACAACACAACAAATTCAAATAATAATACAATAATACTGGATTTATTTATATTATTCCTCAACTAACTTCTTGACAAACAACACAACAAAAAATAATAAAAGACTTAATATTGATATTGATAATATTGATGATAAAAAAATAGAGGTAATTTTGGTAAGGGCAACAGACAAAATCTTTTCGGTCGCAGTAATATTTCACTAGGAAAAAATAATGTTGAAATAGAGAGATATCTTTTGGGCTTCAAGATTCCATATATAAACATTTAAGTAAAAGTAAGTTTAACAACTCTAACAAGTAAAGTAACAGATGCTCTGTCCGAGATTTGAACTCGGGTTATTGGCTTGAGAAGCCAATGTGCTAAGCCGAACTACACTAACAGAGCATAGAGTTTTTATCTAAAAAAATATGGACAACAATAATTTGAATCTTGAGGCATTTTTGCTCGCAAACCGAAAGCCACAAAGCATCAGAAAAATCGCGCACTTTTTAAATATTAGCTGCGACAAAGCCAAGAAAATTATTAAGCAACTTAACACAGAATATGTTGCGAATCACTGTTTTGAAATAAAATGCACAAATAGAAAATATGCAATTATCATTAGACAGCCATTTTCATCTGCTGTCAGCAAAATTACTCCTGCTGAGCTAACTAACAACATTAAAAAATTGCTAATCCAAATTGCGCAAGGAAAAACAACTCGTCAGTCAAACATTGTAAAGCAGCACGGCGAAAAAACCTATGAAATTGTCAAGCAACTAGTTGAAAAAGGCCTGATTTTAAAGCAGCGCGATGGAAACTCTTATACACTCAAGCCAAGCGAAAAATTTAAGCAAATGTTTGGAGTAGAAAAAGTATAGGGTGCGCGCACATAAACTTTATAGCTTTAAAGGCAAATCATAAGAGATCATTATAAATTGCACTTTTTTAAATATAACTGTTTGTTATACATCTCTACGATTTATTTAAAAATATGGCTTTTAAATACCCCTACATAAATATATTATAAGAAAGTAAAAATCTTTCCCTAAGGAAAAACAAAATGTCATACAATACAGGATATAATACAATAGAGAACGCAAATTTAAAATCATACCTATTAAAAACAAAAAAGGACATAACCGCTCTTATAAAAAATTATTCTCCTTTACATGTTAAAG
>PFSX01000050.1 GCA_002789275.1 Candidatus Huberarchaeum crystalense
TAACTAACACAAATAACACTAACTAACACAAATAACACTAACTAACACAAATAACACTAACTAACACAAATAACACTAACTAACACAAACTAAATTATGGTTAATATTCTTTCTTTTTTTGAGCAAAATTTTGGGACTTTTGCACCTTACACTTTGTTTAACACTTTGATCTATGGTATAATTTTGTCTCTTTTTGTTTTTTTGCTTTTGTGGATTTTTAAGCGACAAAAAGTAAAATTAAATGACGATTTTTTTGTGGCTGTAGCACCTTGGGTTGTTTTTGGAACAACGAGTCGAGCACTGGTTGATGCAAGCTTTTTTCCAACAATTTGGTTTTTTGTAGCACCTGGAATTTATTTTTTAATTTTTGTGTTGTTTGTTGTGGCTTGGGTTTTTAGTATTTTTGTATCGCGCTTTTTTAAAATAGAGTGGTGGAAACCTTTGTTTGTTGCTGGGTTTGTTCTAACAATTTTTAATATTTTAATTATTGCTTTGCGCGCCCAAAATCTGCAAGCACTTCTATTTTTCTCAATAATTTTTGGGATTGCTTGCGCACCTTTTGCTGTTGCTTGGAGGTTTAAGGTGTTTTCTAAAATTTTTACAAAGCAGAATTTGCTTGTTGTGGCAGCGCACTTGTTTGATGTAAGCGCGACTTTTGTTGCTTTAACTTTTTTTGGTTATGTTGAGAAGCATGTCTTACCAGCAGCGATTATGGGTTTGTTGGGTCCTGCTGCATTCTTTATTTTGAAGTTGCTTGTTGTAATTCCTTGCTTAATGCTTACAGATCATTTTATTAAAGATAAAAATACAAAAAATATGTTAAAGTTTGTTCTGTTTGTACTTGGATTTGCGCCAGGGTTTAGGGATTTGAGCAGAATAATTATGATGTGCTAATTTTTATGTGTGTGCGAAAATTAACTTCAAGTATTTATTTTTATTATTCTAATAAAAAATTAGCAACAGAGCAAAACATCGTAATTTTAATATATTTTATGGAAATTTTGCTTGTTTTTATATGTGTTGTTGGTTTCT